>NZ_AENZ01000040.1:0-149490 GCF_000183485.2 Alistipes sp. HGB5
CTCCGCCGACGAACTGCGCGGCATGGGCTTCGATACGGCCGGGGGACGCTTCACCGTTCCCGCGCCCGACGACCGGATGCTCGGCGAACTGTTCGGCGAGCTGGCCGACGAAGTGCGCACGACCTGCATGAAGGAGGGCCGGCTGCTGCCCGCCTATGCGACGCAACGCAAGGTCGCCGAGCGCTTTCCCGGCGACGATCCGCGCCGAAGCCGCCTGCGCGAAGGGCTGATGACGCTGCTCGACGACGTGCTCTTCATCGAAGACCCGCGCCGCAAGGGCTATTTCCACCCCCGCATCGCCCCCCACTCGACGCACGCCTACCGCCGGCTCGACGGAGAGCGCCGTGCAGCTTTCGACCGGCTCTATACCGACTTCTTCTACCACCGGCACAACCGTTTCTGGCAGGAATCCGCCCTGCGCAAGCTCCCGGTGCTCCTCTCGGCGACCGAGATGCTGACCTGCGGCGAAGACCTGGGCATGATTCCCGACAGCGTTCCCGAAACGATGCGCGCACTGCAAATCCTTTCGCTCGAAATCCAGCGCATGCCCAAGACGCCGGGGGAACTCTTCGCCGACCCGGCGCACTACCCCTATTTCTCGGTCTGCACCACTTCGACGCACGACATGAACCCGCTGCGGGCATGGTGGGAGGAGAACCGCGAACTCTCGGAACGTTTCTACCGCGAAGTGCTGGGCATGGAGGGCGACGCTCCCCGCACCTGCGAACCGTGGATCTGCCGCCGCATCGTCGACATGCACCTACGCTCCCCGGCCATGCTCGCCATACTTCCGCTGCAGGACTGGCTCGCGACCGACGCGGCCCTGCGCAGTCCGCATGCGGACAGGGAGCGCATCAACATCCCGGCCGCGCCCCGCTATTACTGGCGCTACCGCATGCACCTCACGCTGGAGGAGCTGCTCCGGCAGGAGCCGTTCAACGCCACGCTCCGCGAAATGATAATCGCCGGCGGCCGCCGTTAATCCGGCCAGACTGTTCCCGTTGATTTCCAACAGCGGAAAGACCGCGTTCGGAACCGCCCCGCGCATAACCGCAGCACTCCCCGATTCGTCCCGCCGTCCGGAATCCGGATTCGTGCGAATCGGGCCGAAGGCGGCAAAACACCCCGCCGCCGGGGAAGCGGCGCGATTCTTCGGCCCTTGTTCGTGAGGAACAAGGGCTTTTTGGTGCGTATTTCTAAATTATTTTGTTATTTTTGTCCGACAGTTATTCCCAAACGTTCAAATTCTCAGCATTCATGACACTCAACGAATATCAGCAGCACGCGCTCGAAACGGCGATCTACCCCGAAAACCGTCGCATCATCTACCCCACGCTCGGACTGACGGGCGAAGCGGGCGAGGTGGCCGACAAAGTCAAGAAAGTCATCCGCGACGGACACGAGGAGTTCTCCGACGAGAAACGGCTCGAAATCGTCAAGGAGATCGGCGACGTATTGTGGTACTGCGCCACGCTCTCGCGCGATCTGGGCTACGAACTGGACGACGTGGCGCAGATGAACGTCGATAAGCTCCGCTCGCGCATGCAGCGTCACATCATTTCGGGCAGCGGCGACAACCGCTAACTATGGAAGACTATATCTTACGTGAAATCAACCGCATCGGAGAGCTGATCGCAGCCCTTCTGGACAAAATCGGTCTCCTCAAAAAGTCGGGCGCACCCGAACTCATCCGGGAAACCGCCAAAACGGAGCTGGCCGAGCAGTTGAATCTGGACATCGACACGCTGCTGGCCGGAGCGGATTTCATCGCCACCCTCGTCGACGAATACGGATTCAGCGACGCGGACCTCGAAAAATTCGCCGAACTGCTGTTCGACTTCGCCGCGGCATCCGAAGAGCGCGGCGAACGGCTGCGTCTGGCAGCCGCAATCGGCGCCCTCTACAGCTACCTCGACGAGAAGAAGGCGCCCGCATCGCTCAACCGCTACTACATTCTCAAGGATCTGGACAAATACATCAAAGAACCTCAATAAATGGAACAGGAAAAACAACTTACATCGCTGCCCGAAAACGCTTACCGGGAACTCAAACCGGGCGAAGAGTACACGCCCATCATGCCCGCCTCGTCGTCGCCCCGCGAGGTGACGCCCTATTCGGTCACGATGGGCATCGTCATGGCCGTCGTCTTCTCGGCCGCGGCGGCATTTCTCGGCCTGAAGGTCGGACAGGTATTCGAAGCGGCGATCCCGATCGCCATCATCGCCGTCGGCATGGGCAACGTACTGGGTAAAAAGAACATGCTGGGACAGAACGTCATCATCCAGTCGATCGGCGCCTGTTCGGGCGTAATCGTCGCGGGCGCCATCTTCACCCTCCCGGCGCTCTACATCCTCGGACTCGACGCGGCATTCTATCAGGTATTCCTCTCGTCGCTCTTCGGCGGCCTGCTGGGTATCGTCCTGCTGATCCCGTTCCGCAAATACTTCGTCAAGGAGATGCACGGCAAATACCCCTTCCCCGAAGCGACGGCTACGACCGAAGTGCTCATCTCCGGCGAGAAGGGCGGCAATCAGGCCAAGCTGCTGGCCGTGGCGGGACTCATAGGCGGTCTTTACGATTTCGCCGTCGGCACGTTCGGCATGTGGACCGAAGCGGTCTCGACGCGCATCTGCGCATGGGGACAGGTCGCCGCCGACAAGTTCAAGGTCGTCTTTTCGCTCAACACCTCGGCCGCCGTGCTGGGTCTGGGCTACATCATCGGTCTGAAATACGCCATGATCATCACCGCAGGTTCGTGTCTGGTCTGGTTCCTCGTCGTGCCGCTGGTGGGTTCGCTGGCCGACAGCATCGACCCGGCTGCCATGGCTTCGCTGCTGGGCGTAACGCGCGCCGACATCATGGCCGATCCGCAGCGTCTTTTCACGGCCGAGAACCTCTTCGCCTTCATCGGCAAGCCGCTGGGCATCGGCGGTATCGCCATGGCGGGCATTATCGGCATCGTCAAACAGTCGAAGATCATCCGTCAGGCCGTAGGGCTGGCCGTTTCGGAGTTGGGGGGGGGCAACAAAACCCAAGCCGCCGCTACCGAACGCACGCAGCGCGACCTGACGATGAAGCGCATCCTCACGATCCTGATCGCCACGCTCGTCTCGATCTTCGTCTTCTTCCACTTCGGACTGCTCGACGGCTGGGTACAGTCCGTGACGGCCATTCTGATCGTCTTCGTCATCTCGTTCCTCTTCACGACCGTGGCGGCCAACGCCATCGCCATCGTCGGCACGAACCCCGTGTCGGGCATGACGCTGATGACGCTCATCCTCTCGTCGCTGGTGCTCGTAAGCGTCGGACTGAGCGGCACGACGGGCATGACGGCGGCGCTGATCATCGGCGGCGTGGTCTGCACGGCGCTCTCGATGGCCGGCGGCTTCATCACCGACCTCAAGATCGGCTACTGGCTCGGCACCACGCCCCGCAAGCAGGAGGCATGGAAATTCCTCGGCACGTTCGTTGCTGCGGCAACCGTGGCCGGGGTGATGATCATCCTCAACAAATCGTACGGATTCGTGGGCGAGGGCGCCCTCGTGGCTCCGCAGGCCAACGCCATGGCGGCCGTGATCCAGCCCCTGATGACCGGCGGCCAAACCCCGTGGATGCTCTACTTCTGCGGCGCGGCGCTGGCGCTGGTGCTGACCTCGATCGGCGTTCCGGCACTCGCTTTCGCACTGGGCATGTTCATCCCGATGGAGCTGAACGCTCCGCTGGTAGTCGGCGGTCTGGTAGCGTGGTTCGTTTCGAACCGCTCGAAGGACGAAGCTCTCAACAAGGCGCGCTTCGACCGCGGCACGCTGATCGCGTCGGGCTTCATCGCCGGCGGCGCGCTGATGGGCGTGGTGAGCGCCCTGCTGAAATTCGCCGAGGTGGACTGGTTCCTGAGCGGATGGGCCTCGTCGAACGCCGCAGAGTGGACCGGACTGATCATGTACCTCGCACTGATCGGCTACTTCGGCTGGCACACGCTCCGGGCTAAAAAAGAAGAATAGGAAACCGCACCGCATGAAAACCGCCGTCATACTCCTCGTCGCCGCGACGCTGCTGCAAGGCTGCGCCCCGCTGACCGTCGCGCAGCAAAGCGGCACGAAAACCCCGGCGACGGCCGACGCTCCGCAGCGGAAGAACAGGGCGGGAACGCACATATCCCTTACCGGCCCCTCCTATCCCTCCGTCGTCGTCACGCCCGAAGGAGGCCATGCGGTCGTCATGCCTCCGTGCGGCAGCAGGTCGGTGGTGGTAAACCCCGACGGCTCGCACTCCATAGCAATCGTCAACGGCTCGACAGCCACAATAGTAACGCCATAAACAACACAACACCATGGACCTCAAAGAAAGATTCCTGAAATACGTCTCCTACGACACGCAGTCGTCCGAGGAGAGCGGCACGTTCCCTTCGACCGAGAAACAGAAAGTCCTGCTGGCCGCCCTGCGCGACGAAATGCAGGCGCTCGGCATGACCGAAGTCACGATGGACCGATACGGCTACGTGATGGGCACCGTCCCCGCGACGCCGGGCTGCGAGAACGCTCCCGTGATCGGCTTCATCGCCCATGTGGACACGTCGCCCGACATGAGCGGCAAGGATGTCAAGCCCCGCATCATCGAGGAGTACGACGGCGGCGACATCGCGCTGAACGGCCAGCTCACGATGCGGGTCGCGGACTTCCCCGAACTGGAGTTCTTCAAAGGCCACACGCTGATCCACACCGACGGCACGACGCTGCTCGGCGCCGACGACAAGGCGGGCGTGGCAGAGATCATGACCGCCGCGGAGTACCTGCTCGCGCATCCCGAAATCAAACACGGCAAAATCCGCATCGGCTTCACGCCCGACGAGGAGGTGGGCCGGGGCGTGGATTTCTTCGACGTCAAGGCTTTCGGCGCCGACTTCGCCTACACCGTCGACGGCGGCATGGAGGGCGAACTGGAGTACGAGAACTTCAACGCCGCGAGCGCCAAAATCGACATCCAAGGCCGCAACGTCCACCCCGGATACGCCAAGGACAAGATGATCAACGCCATCGAGGTAGCCTGCGACCTGCAGCGTTTCCTTCCGGCCTGCCAGCGCCCCGAACATACCGAAGGGTACGAGGGATTCTACCACTGCGTGGGACTGAACGGCACGGTCGAGAAGGCTTCCGTCAGCTACATCATCCGCGACCACGACGCCGACAAATTCGAACAGAAGAAGGTCTTCATGTGGGCCTGCGTCGATCTGCTGAAAAAGAAATACGGCGACGAAGTGCTGACCCTCACCGTCAAGGACCAGTACTTCAACATGCGCAAAATGGTCGAACCGCATCCGCAGGTGATCGACAAGGCGCTCGAAGCGATGGAGCGGGCCGGCGTGAAACCGCTCGTCCGCCCGATTCGCGGCGGCACGGACGGCGCACGGCTCTCGTTCATGGGACTCCCCTGCCCCAATCTCTTCACGGGCGGCATGAACTTCCACGGCAAATTCGAATACTGCTCGCTCACCACGATGCGCAAGGCCCAGCAGGTGATCCTGAACCTCGCGCAGTTGTGGGCCGAATAAACATATGACCGCGACGGCGGCAGTCCGGACCGCCGCCGTGACGAATCCGCCGCATCTCCGTCCCCGCCGCAAAGCGGGGATCCGGAGCGAAGAAGACGGCAAAACAACATACAGACCTATGGATAATTTCGGTTTTCTGAAAGTGGCGGCAGCGGTGCCGCACGTACGGGTCGGCGACTGCGACTTCAACACCGAGCGGATCGCCGCGATGGCCGAAGAGGCCGCGCAGCGGGGCGTCGAGATCGTCGCGTTTCCCGAACTGGCCGTCACGGCCTACACCTGCGCCGACCTGCTGCTGCTGCCGGCGCTGCTCGACGCGGCCGACGAAGCCCTTGCGCGGCTGGTAAAAGCCACGCGCAAACTGCCGCTGGTCATCATCGCCGGCGCCCCCCTGCGCCACGGCTCGACGCTCTACAACTGCGCCGTCGTTTTCACGCAGGGCCGTGTGCTGGGCGTCGTACCCAAGACCTACATCCCCGACTATACGGAGTTCTACGAAAACCGCTGGTTCGCATCCGGCGCCGGCATCTCGGAAGAGACGATCTCCGTCGCGGAACAGAGCGCCGACTTCGGCGCGGACCTCACGTTCGGGATCAACGGCACGGAATTCGGCGTCGAAATCTGCGAGGACCTCTGGACCGCCATTCCGCCTTCGTCGCACCTCGCGCTCAACGGCGCCAAGGTGATCTTCAACCTCTCGGCGTCGCCCGAATCGGTGGGCAAGCACGCCTACCTGCGTCAGCTCGTGGCCCAGCAGTCGGCCCGCACCCTCGCGGGATACGTCTACTGCTCGGCAGGCTTCGGCGAATCGTCCACCGATCTGGTGTTCGCCGGCAACGGCATCGTCGCCGAAAACGGCCGGATACTCCGCGAATCGGGACGCTTCCGGCTCGAAGAGCAGCTCGTCGTGGCCGATATCGACATTCAGCGGCTGGAATTCGAACGCCGCCGCAACACCTCGTTCCGCATGCACGAAGGGGCGGCGGAGAACACCGTAATCGAAATGGAGGTCCCCGAAGGACTCCGGGCCGCGGCGCTCGACCGCGACATCGACCCGATGCCGTTCGTGCCGCAGGACGAAGCGCACCGCAGCGAACGCTGCGAGGAGATTTTCCAGATACAGTCGCACGGGCTGGCCAAAAGGCTGGTGCACACCCGCTGCGAAAAGGCCGTAATCGGCATTTCGGGCGGACTGGATTCGACGCTGGCCCTGCTCGTCACGGTCCGCACGTTCGACAAGCTGGGACTCGACCGCGCCGGAATCATCGGCATCACCATGCCCGGCTTCGGCACCACGGACCGCACCTACAACAACGCGCTGGAACTGATGCGCGGGCTGGGCGTCACGATCCGCGAAATTCCGATCCGCGACGCCTGCACGCAGCACTTCAGCGACATCGGACTCGATCCCGAAGACCGCTCGGCGGCCTATGAAAACAGTCAGGCCCGCGAGCGCACGCAGATACTGATGGACGTCGCCAACATGGAGGGCGGTCTGGTGGTCGGCACGGGCGACCTGAGCGAGCTGGCGCTGGGCTGGGCCACCTACAACGGCGACCAGATGTCGATGTACGGCGTGAACGCCTCGGTGCCCAAAACGCTGGTGCGCCACCTCGTGAAATGGGTCGCGGACACGGAATCCGACATGGCCGCGCGCGCGACGCTGCTCGACGTCATCGACACCCCGGTCAGCCCCGAACTGCTCCCGGCCGACAAGGAGGGAAAAATCGCCCAGAAAACCGAGGACCTCGTGGGTCCCTACGAACTCCACGACTTCTTCCTCTACAACTTCATCCGCGCAGGCTACGGCCCGGCTAAAATCCTGTTCCTCGCCGAGCAGGCCTTCCACGGCAGTTACGACCGCGCGACGATCCTCAAATGGCTTACGGTCTTCTTCCGCCGCTTCTTCTCGCAGCAGTTCAAGCGTTCGGCCATGCCCGACGGCCCGAAGGTCGGCTCCGCGGCGCTCTCGCCGCGCGGCGACTGGCGCATGCCTTCGGACGCCTCGGCGGCCGTGTGGCTCAAAGAACTCGAAACCCTGAAATACCTGAAATGATCATGAAAAGAAATCTCTTACTGGCGATTGCGACGCTCCTGCTCGCCGGAAGCTCCGCCACGGCGCAGGACTGGAAGGAAGCCTTGAAAAAAGCCGCCACGACCGCCGCAGACAAGGCCACCGACGGCAAGCTGACGCAATATGCGCTCACCGGCACATGGAACTACACCGCTCCGGGCGTGAAATTCGAGGGCAACGACCTGCTGAGCCAGCTCGGCGGCACGGTACTTCAGGACAACATCAAACAGCAGCTCGACAAGGGCTACCAGATGGCCGGCATCAAACCCGGTGCCGGTACGGTCACATTCGCCAAAGACGGCAAATTCACCACCCTGATGGGCAAATACGAACTTTCGGGAACCTACGAATTCGACGCTTCGACGCACGTCGCCACGCTCAGCTTCGCCAAGGACAAACTCGATCTGGGTTCGGTTCCGGGGCACGCCTACATCGACGGCTCTGATCTGCTGCTGGTCTTCCCCGTCACCAAACTCATCGACATGGTCAAGGCGATGGGCAGCAAAATATCGTCGATGGAGACCATCGTCGCGCTGCTCGAAAACTACAAAAACGTCTACATCGGCTTCGAATTCAGCCGTCAAGCGGGAGAAAATGCGAAGTAGGCGAAAAAAATTACATTTTTTTTCAAATGACAGATTCACAACGGATCTGTCATTTTTTATTACGGATCTTCATCCCCGGTCCGTCCCTTCCCGCAGACAGTAAGCACAACAGGGTCTGAAACTGAAAATCGCATAAGTAAAATATTTTAGCAAATTCTTAAAGAACTTGCAAAACTCCCGAAGATACATTATTTTTACGGCGGTACTCGAATAATAACCCTCAAAACACAGATTGACTATGAACGCTCAAGCCCATCAGTACGTCGAAGATTTCATGGCGCAACTCACCCTCCGCAACCCCAACGAGCCGGAATTCCATCAGGCTGTCCGCGAGGTGGCCGAATCGCTGGCACCCCACATCGTGGCAAGCCCCGTATTGCAGAAAATGAAAGTTCTGGAGCGCATCGCCGAACCCGAACGCGTCATCATTTTCCGCGTGCCGTGGCTCAACGACAAAGGCGAAATCGAAATCAACCGCGGCTATCGCGTACAGATGAACAGCGCCATCGGCCCTTACAAGGGCGGCATCCGCTTCCATCCTTCGGTCAATCTCTCGATCCTCAAGTTCCTCGCCTTCGAACAGACCTTCAAGAACAGCCTGACGACCCTGCCCATGGGCGGCGGCAAAGGCGGTTCGGACTTCAACCCCAAAGGCCGTTCGGACAACGAGGTGATGAAGTTCTGCCAGTCGTTCATGACCGAATTGCAGCGTCACATCGGACAGGACACCGACGTTCCGGCGGGCGACATCGGCGTCGGCGGCCGTGAAATCGGCTTCATGTTCGGCCAGTACAAACGTCTGCGCGACGAATTCACGGGCACGCTCACCGGCAAGGGCCGCGACTGGGGCGGCAGCCCGCTGCGCCCCGAAGCCACGGGCTACGGCACCTGCTACTTCGCGCAGGAGATGCTCGCCACGCGCAAAGAGAGCTTCGAAGGCAAGACCGTCTGCATTTCGGGTTCGGGCAACGTGGCGCAGTACGCCTGCCAGAAAGCCACGCAGCTCGGCGCCAAAGTCGTGACGCTCTCCGACTCGTCGGGTTACATCCACGATCCCGAAGGCATCGACGCCGCGAAACTGGAGTACGTAATGGAATTGAAAAATATCTTCCGCGGCCGTATCAAGGAGTACGCCGACCGCTATCCTTCGGCGACCTACTACCCCGGCCAGCGTCCGTGGGGCGTCAAGTGCGACATCGCCATGCCGTGCGCCACGCAGAACGAGCTGAACGGCGACGAAGCGCAGGCGCTCGTCGACAACGGCTGCATCTGCGTCGCCGAAGGCGCCAACATGCCCTCGACGCCCGACGCCATCCGCATCTTCCAGCAGCACAAGCTGCTCTACGCGCCGGGCAAAGCCGCCAATGCAGGCGGCGTGGCGACGTCGGGTCTCGAAATGACGCAGAACTCGATGCGCATCACGTGGTCGCCCGAAGAGGTGGACGCCAAGCTCCGCTCGATCATGCAGAACATCCACTCCGTCTGCGTGCAGTACGGAACTCAGGCCGACGGCTACATCAACTACGTCAACGGCGCCAACATCGGCGGCTTCATGAAGGTCGCCAACGCCATGCTGGCGCAGGGATGCGTCTGATCCGCAGTCCGCATACGAAAAAGCCCGGAGCAATGCTCCGGGCTTTCCTATTTCAGATCCGCACCGACTACAGAAACAGCACGGCCAGCGCCGCGACGGCGAACCCGCCGCAGAATCCGGCCAGCACCTGCTGCCCGTTGTGACACCCCAGATAGAGACGGGCCGAAGCCAGCGCCCCGGCGCAGAGTATGGCGATCATCAGCGGAACCATCATGTCGCCCACGCCCGCGATATTCATCACCACCAGCAACGCCACGACAGCCCCCATCGCCGTCAGGTGCAGGCTAATCTTCCAATAGAGCGACACCGCCAGACACATCACCTCGCAGCAGGCGGCGGCGATCATGAACTTACGCAGGAAGATGGCGGAGGGAATTTTGGCGATCGTAATGGCGCACAGCACATAGCACACGGCGCCCACCAGCAGCGGCAGAAGCCGCTCGCGGCGGTCGTCGATCCTGTAATCCGAAATCCGGCCCAGCGACCGCAGCACCCCCAGCGCCAGCAGGGGGATGATAATGGCATAAAGCGCCACCACCCACAGCAGGTAGATCTTCACGCCCGACGGATAATGCGCGAAGACGGTAAGCGTCAGCAGTACGCCGATCATGTAGAGAGGCAGCAGAAACGGGTGCAAAGCCCACGATATGCCGTTCGAGAGTTTTCTGTACATTCTTCAAATTATCACACCGGCCGCAACTGCCTCAGACCTGCCGCCGCCTTCCGGGGCGGCCCGGCGGATCAGCGCAAATCGGTTCCGTATCCGGCCGCAACGCCCCGCACGGGGCGCAAACGGCCGGCGGCCGGTTTTCTGTTCTTCATCTATATCTGTTTGCGGAGCCGGGCGACGGGGATTCCGAGCATTTCGCGGTACTTGGCCACCGTGCGGCGGGCAATCCGGTAGCCTTTCGAGTTGAGAATGTCCATCAGCGTCTCATCCGTCAGCGGATGGCGCTTGTCCTCCTCGTCGATACACTCCTGCAATATGTTCTTGATTTCATAACTCGACACCTCCTCGCCGCTCTCGGTCTGCATCGCCTCCGAGAAGAGCGACTTGAGCAGGATGATGCCGAACTGGGTCTGCACGTACTTGCTGTTCACCACGCGCGAGATCGTCGAAACGTCGAGTCCCGTGCGGTCGGCGATGTCCTTGAGGATCATCGGCCGCAGTTTCGATTTGTCGCCGTCCTTGAAGTACTCCTGCTGGTAGTCGAGAATGGTCTGCATCGTGCGCATCAGCGTGTCGTGCCGCTGCTTGATGGCCGAAATGAACCATTTGGCCGAGTCGATCTTGTTCTTCACGAACTGAATCGCCTCCTTGTCCTTCTCGCGGACCGTGCCGTCGGAGCCGACCATCTCGCGGATCATGTCCATATAGCGGCGGTTCACGCGGACTTCGGGAACGTTGTACGAATTGAGCGAGAGCTGGAACCGCCCGTCCTGATAATCGAGGATAAAATCGGGAATGATATAGGGCGTCGTGTCGGTGCCGCCCTCGGCATAGAGGTTGCCGGGCTTGGGCGAGAGCCGCCTGATCTCGGCGATCGCTTCGCGGAAATCCTCCTCCGACACCTGCAGGCGCGACATCAGTTTCTCGTAATGCTTCTTGACGAACTCTTCGAAATAGTTGGTCAGAATCTTGCGGGCCAACCGCCGGGGGCGGCTGTTGATCGGAATCTGCGCCATCTGCAGCAGCAGGCACTCCCGCAGGTTGCGGGCGCCGATACCGGCCGGTTCCAGTTCGTGCAGGACTCCGAGCAGGCGCTCCAGCTCCTCGGCCGAAGTCTCGATTCCGAGCGTGAAGGCGATGTCGTCGGCAACGGATTCCAGATCGCGGCGCAGGTAACCGTCCTCGTCGATGCTCCCGACCAGATAGGCGGCCAGACGCATGTCACGCTCCGAAAGGTTGCGGAAACCGAGCTGTTCGAGCAGATATTCGGGCAGCGAACGGCCTTCGGTCAGGAAAACCGGACGCTGTTTGTCGTCTTTCGAATAGTTGTTTATGCGGCTTTTATAGGAAGGCGTATCGTCTTCGCGCAGATACTCGTCCACGGAGATCTGCTGTGGCTGCTCCTCCTCTTCGGACGCATGTTCCTCCTCCTCCAGCACGATGTTGTCCTCAATCTCCTGTTTGATACGTTGTTCGAGCTGCACGGTGGGCAGCTCCAAGAGCTTGATCATCTGAATCTGCTGCGGAGAGAGCTTCTGCTGAAGCGATAATACCTGTTTCTGATTAATAGCCATACTTTTTCCAAATTAAGAATAGTTCGTTCTGAATTTGGTTTCTTCTTTCGGTTAGTAAACAAACGGCCGCAACCGGGGAAATCGTATGGAAAGGCGCTTATTTCTAGGCCTGCCCCGCACAGCCCGAACAAGAAATTCGTTCGGGTCCGGCAGCAAGAGGCGTGAAACAGCCTTTCCGGGCGGTTTTAAAAATCGGCGTTCTTCGGCGTGCGCGGGAACGGCTGCACGTCGCGGATGTTGGTCATGCCCGTCACGAAAAGCAGCAGCCGGTCGAAGCCCAGACCGAAGCCCGAATGCGGAGCCGAACCCCAGCGGCGGGTGTCGAGATACCACCAAAGCTCCTTTTCGTTCATGCCCAATTCGGCGACCCTTGCATGAAGCTTGCCATAATCGGCCTCACGCTCCGATCCGCCGATGATTTCGCCGATTCCGGGGAACAATACGTCCATAGCGCGTACGGTCTTGCCGTCGTCATTCTGCTTCATGTAGAAGGCCTTGATGTCCTTGGGATAGTTGATCAGGATGACGGGACGCTTGAAATGCTCCTCGACCAGATAACGCTCATGCTCCGACTGCAGGTCGCAGCCCCAGTCGCAGGGGAATTCGAACTTGCGGCCCGAAGCCTTCAGTATTTCGATGCCCTCGGTGTAGTCGAGACGCTTGAAGTCGTTTTCCAGCACGAAGTGCAGGCGGTCCAGCAATCCGTTGTCCCACATCTTGTTCATGAATTCGAGGTCCTCGGCGCAGTTGTCCAGCGCATACCGGATCAGGTACTTGAGGAAATCCTCGGCCAGCTCCATGTTGTCCTCCAGCTCATAGAAGGCGGCCTCCGGCTCGATCATCCAGAACTCCGACGCATGGCGCGGAGTGTTGGAATTCTCGGCGCGGAACGTGGGACCGAAGGTGTAGATGCGGCCCAGCGACAGCGCACCCAGCTCGCCTTCGAGCTGGCCCGACACGGTCAGGTTGCAGGCCTTGCCGAAGAAGTCCTGCGAGAAATCGACCTGTCCCTGCTCATTCTTGGGCACGTCGTTCAGGTCGAGCGTCGTCACCTGAAACATGGCGCCTGCGCCCTCGCAGTCCGAAGCCGTGATAAGCGGCGTGTGGAAGTAATAGAAACCCTCCCTGTTGAAATATTCGTGAATGGCGTAGGCCATGGCGTGCCGGATGCGCAGCACCGCGCCGAAGGTATTGGTGCGCGGACGCAGGTAGGCGATGTCGCGCAGGAACTCCAGCGAATGCCCCTTTTTCTGCAGGGGATAGGTCTCCGGATCGGCCGTGCCGTAGATCTCGATCTTCTCGGCCTGCACCTCGACGCGCTGGCCCGATCCGAGCGACGCCACGAGCCGTCCGTCCACACGGATGCAGGCGCCCGTGGTGATGGGTTTGAGCTGCTCTTCGCCGAACTTGGCAAGATCGACCACTATCTGGATATTCGCAACGCACGATCCGTCATTGAGGGCGATGAACGCCACATTCTTGTTTCCGCGCTTGGTGCGCACCCAACCTTTGACGACGATGTCGGTGTCCTCGGCACCCGACTTCAGAATTTCTGCGATTCTCTGCGATTTCATATCTTTCATTTTATCAATGCTCCTATTCGTTCTTTTCGAATTTACAAAGATACCTATTATTTGCGATTTGACAAAAAAAAAGTACCTTTGCCTAACCTATATAAGAACACGCACGATGAAACGTACCATACTGCTGACGGCGGCGATCCTCTGCGCCGCAGGCATCCGGGCACAGGACCTCTACAATATCAAGGAGCCGCCCGCGACCGAGATTCTCTCGCGTCCGGTCGAAGCGGGACGCATCCACCGCACCGAGGTCGTTCCCTACGACAAGCGCCACGACGCCGACGCCCGCAACCGCGCAGGCGTCGAAGCCTATATCGCCTACACCCCCGAAGCGTTCGCGGCCACGGACGATGCGGTGGCCGTCGGGCAGGTGATCGACATTCCCTACGTCTGGACCGACGGCGTGGTGTACCTCCACCTCGAAAACGTCGGCACGGCCTATACGCTCACGGTCAACGACACCGAGGTCGCCGAGGTCGAAGACTCCTCGACGCCCGCCGAATTCGCGCTGACACCCTACATCCGCGAAGGCAAGAACGCCGTCGTGCTGACTCTGCGCCGCAGCGCGGCCGATGCGCTCAACGCCGCCCCGGCGTCGCGCAAGGCATTCGAAAACAGCTACCTATACACCCAGAACAAACGCTCGATCCGCGACTTCGAAATCGCGCTCGTCCCCGACTCCACCCGCAAATTCGGCGTACTCGAACTGGCCATCGTCGCCCAGAACGCATTCAACTACGACGAACCCGTCACCGTGGGTTACGACATCTACTCGCCGCAGGGCAAGCTGCTCGACTTCAACATCCGCGAAGTCGTGATTCCGGGCCGCACGACCGACACGGTGCGCTTCAGCCCCTTCATTTACGGCACCAACGCCAACAAATGGGAACCGGGCGCCAAGAATCCGCCGCTCTACAAAGTCATGCTCTTCACGCGCCGCGACGGAGCTTACCGCGAATACATGCCGCTGAAGATCGGCTTCGGCAAGACCGAATTCACCGACGGCCGCATCACCCGCTTCGACAAGGAGATCAAACTCGTCAAAACCCGCTACAACGCCGCCGCAGACCGTAAAATCACCCTCGCGGAGCTGAAAAACCTCAAATCCAAGGGCAGCAACACCGTCTGCCCCGACTATCCGCAGCCGGCGTGGTTCTACGAACTTTGCGACGAACTCGGTCTTTACGTCATCGACCGGGCCAACATCAACGCTCCCGACAGGCGCGACGACCGCCGTGTGGGCGGCACGCCGTCGAACGATCCCGCGCTGGCCGACGAATACCTCGAACGGGTCAAGGCGATGTACTACCGCTCGCGCAACCACACCTGCGTCGTCGCCTTCGCGCTGGGCGGCGAATCGGGCAACGGTTACAACATGTACAAGGCTTACGAGTGGCTCAAGTCGGTCGAGAAATCGCGGCCGGTGATCTACACCGACGCCGACGGCGAATGGAATTCGGACCTGTAATCCGCTTTTTACGGCTCCGACCCCCGGCCGGGCTACGACGCCCCGCCCCCCTTTCGCGCAGCTCCGGCAAACGCTTCGACCGGCAACCAAGTCACGGTCCGGCATGCGGCGGCAGACTGCGGAAACGATTTACGAAAAGAAATGGTCATCGAACTGATAGTCATAGGCAAAACCGACTCGAAGGAGGTCGCGTCGCTGGTCGAAATGTACGCCCGGCGCGTAAACTTCTACTGCAAATTCGCGGTCACCGCCCTGCCCGACATCCGCAACACCAAGAACCTCAGCGTCAAACAGCAGCGCACGGCCGAAGGCGAAGCGATCCTGCGCCAGTTGTCGGACGGCGACTACGTCGTACTGCTCGACGAGCGGGGCGACGAAATGCGGTCAGTCGAATTCGCCTATTGGCTCCAGAAACGCATGAACAGCGGCGTGAAACGTCTGGTGCTGGTCATCGGCGGACCTTACGGATTCTCGGAGGAGGTCTACAAACGCTCCGACGCCCGTCTGTCCCTTTCGCGCATGACCTTTTCGCACCAGATCGTGCGGGCGATCTTCGCCGAGCAGATCTACCGCGCCTTCACCATTCTCAACAACGAACCCTATCACCACGAGTAAGCCGATGGAGCGCCGTCCCGCCATAGCCGTCGCAGCGCCCAACGTCCTGATGGGCGTCGGGATGAAATCCATTCTCGAAAAGATCATTCCCGCCGCCGACGTCGAACTTTTCGGCGACTTCGAATCCTTCACGGAAGCGGACCCGGAACGCTTCTTCCACTTCTTCGTGGCGGCGCAGCTCTTCGTCACGCACGGCAGTTTCTTCCGCGCCCGGCGCAGCAAAACGATCCTGCTTTGCAGCGGACAGCCCCAGCCTGCTTATGCGGACATGCACTGCATCGACGTCTGCACCAACGAGGAGGCGATCGTCCGCGACATCCTGCGCATGCACCACGGCGCGCACCGGTCCGAACACATCGTTCCCGGCGCGGTGCGTCCTGAAGCCGCGCCCCTTTCGGGCCGCGAAGCCGAGGTGCTGGCGCTGATCGCCCGCGGTTATATGAACAAACAGATCGCCGACAGCCTGCAAATCGGGCTTACGACCGTCATTTCGCACCGCCGCAACATCATGGAGAAGCTGGGTATCCGCTCGGTGGCGGGTCTGGCCATCTACGCCCTGACGGCCGGTTACGTCGATGCCGGCGAACTGTGAAGCCCCCTCCTCATAAATTAGGATTGCAGCTTCCGAAATAAATCCGTTACTTTGCATCCGAATCAAACGCTTTACCGTGCACCTCAGACAACTGACCATACCGCTTCTGACACTCCTTCCGCTCCTCGCGGCGGCCGGGGGAGCACAGACACCGGAACGGCATGCCGCGGCAACGGCGGCAGTCGCCGGCACGGCCGGGGAGGAACCGGCCGCGGCGGATACCGTGATCGTGGTGGACAAGGTGCAGGTGACGGCCATCAAGCAGGGCATGGTCCTGCGGTCGCAGCCCGTCGCGGCGACGATTGTCGGCAGCCGCGCCATCGAACGGGAGCGCATCGGCGCACTGAAACACCTCTCCCAGCAGGTCCCCAACTTCTTCGCCCCCGACTACGGCTCGCGCATGACCTCGTCGATCTACGTCCGGGGACTCGGTGCGCGCATCGACCAGCCGGTCATGGGACTCAATATCGACAACGTACCGGTTCTCAACAAGGACAATTACGACACGGAACTGGCCGACGCCGAACGCATCGAAGTACTCCGCGGACCGCAGAGCACGCTCTACGGCCGCAATACGATGGGCGGCGTAATCAACGTCTACACCCTCTCGCCGCTCTCGTACGAGGGCGTGCGCCTGAGCGCCGAATACGGCAGCGGCGACAGCTACAAGTTCCGCGCCTCGTCCTACTACAAACTCACGCCCGATCTGGGCATGGCCGTAACGGGTTATTATACCCACACGGGCGGATTCTTCGAGAATCTCGCCACGGGCGACAAATGCGACTGGGAACGGCTGGGCGGCGGACGCTGGAAAACCCAGTGGCGCAACCGCACGGGACTCCGCATCGACAATACGCTTTCGTTCTCGGTGCTCGAACAGGGCGGCTATCCCTATGCCTATGTCGGCGACGACATCATCGGCGACGACGGACGCCCCGTCGTCCGCCGCGGGGAAATCCGCTACAACGACCCCTGCTCCTACCGCCGCACCGCCCTGAGCGACGGACTCACGATCCGCTACGACGCCGGCAATTTCACCGTCGCCTCCATCACGTGCTACCAGTATTCCGACGACGAGATGATCCTCGATCAGGATTTCCTGCCCCTCTCGTATTTCACGCTCAGGCAGGCCCGTACCGAGCATAGCGTGACTGAGGACCTCGTCTTCCGTTCGCGCGGGGACAAAGCCTACCGCTGGCTGCTGGGGGCATTCGGATTCTACCGCCACGGCACGATGAACGCCCCGGTGCACTTCAAACAGACGGGCATCGAGGAGCTGATCCTCAAATACGCCAACGAAAACGACCAGAGCTACCGCTACAGCTGGGGGCTGAAGGACGGAACGGGCGGCGACGAGCTCTTTCTGGGGAGCGATTTCCGCATGCCTTCGGCTGGCGGCGCCCTCTACCACGAATCCAACTATACGCTGGGACGCTGGCGCTTCACCGCAGGATTGCGCTTCGACTTCGAGCACGCCCGCCTGCGTTACCGCAACTATACGGATACGTGGTACACCAAAACCCACATCAAAAACGAGACTGCCTACGAACGGCCAATAGACATCGACGACCGCAGCACATTGAAACAGACCTTTACCGAGCTGCTGCCCAAATTCTCGGTCATGTACTCCTTCGACGAGACGCGCAACCTCTACCTGACCATCGCCAAGGGCTACAAGTCGGGCGGCTTCAACACCCAGATATTTTCCGACGTCCTCCAGCAGAAGATGATGAACCGCATGGGCATCGGCGAAGTGTACGACGTGCAGCGGGGCGTCGCCTACAAACCCGAATACAGCTGGAACTACGAGATCGGCGGGCATTTCTCGTGCATGGAGGGCGCGGTCCGGGGCGATTTCGCACTGTTCTACATCGACTGCCGCGACCAGCAGCTCACCGTCTTTCCGCCGGGACAGACCACCGGCCGCATGATGACCAACGCCGGGCGCACGCGCAGTCTCGGAGCCGAAGCGGCCGTTCAGATTTCGCCGTGGCGCACCTTCGACATCAACCTCGCGTACGGCTACACCGACGCCCGGTTTGTCCGGTACGAAACAACCGTAAAGAACGACGACGGCGATCCCGTGCGCATCAGCTACAAGGACAACCGCATCCCCTACGCCCCGCAGCTCACCCTTTCGGCCGGAGCCGCATGGACCGTCCCGACCGGCGTGAAATGGCTCGGCGATCTGGTGTTTCAGGCCGGCGTCCGCTGCGCGGGCCGCATCTGGTGGAACGAAGAAAATACGCTTTCACAACCTTTCTACGCGCTTACGGACGCTTCGGTACGCTTCGAACACGCCCGCTACTCGCTCAGCGTCTGGGGCCGCAACCTCACCGACGCCGGTTACGACGTATTCTATTTCAAATCGATCGGCAACGAGTTCGTCCAGCGCGGACGCCCCCGCACATTCGGCATCACACTGAACATTAACTTATAAAACGGATAACGCAACATGAAAAAATTACTATTCCTCCTGCTGGCTGCCGCAACCGTCACCGCCTGCGACAACGACGACGAAAACTTCAATCCCGACTCAGGGTCATATACCTGCACACTGAAAGTCACCGACACGGCAGGCGACGTGACAAACCAGACTTCGGGCGTAATCTGCAACCTTACCGAACAGCCGGACAAGAGCGTTGCGCTGACGATGAAGAATGTAAAATTCACCGACAACCCGCGTGAACCGGTAAAGACCATCGTATTTCCCAAACTATCACGCCACAACGACGACGGATCGACGATTTTCGAAAGCACAGGCGCAATCATCCCCGAAATCGACGATGCCCCTTACGAAGACTACGTAATTTCGAATTTCGCATGCGAAGTGACCGACAACGCAGAAAAATTCCACTTGGTCTTCACTTGCACCAACCCCACCTATCACCTGAACCACACAGCTGAATTCAACGGAACACTTATCAAATAAGAACATGAAACCCGAATACAGACCTTTCGTAGACGAGCTTATCGAGCTTTGCATCAAAGAAGACATCGGCGACGGCGACCACACGTCGCTTTCGTGCATCCCGGCCGGCGAACACGGCCGCATGCGCCTGCTTTGCAAGCAGGAAGGCATCATCGCCGGCATCGAAATCGCCCGGATCGTATTCGACCGTCTCGACCCCGACATGCACTTCGAGCAGGTGCTTCACGACGGCGACCGCGTAAAACCCGGCGACGTGGCGTTTTACGTATCGGGCCGCCTGCGTTCGCTGCTGCAGGCCGAGCGCATCATCCTCAACATCATGCAGCGCATGAGCGGCGTAGCGACGCAGACCGCCGTTTACGTCGCGCGGCTCGAAGGACTGCACACCAAAGTCCTCGACACCCGCAAGACCACGCCCGGCATGCGCGTACTGGACAAGATGGCCGTGAAGATCGGCGGCGGTGAAAACCACCGCATGGGTCTTTTCGACATGATCCTACTGAAAGACAACCACATCGACTTCGCCGGCGGCATCCGCAAGGCGATCTGCGGCGCCCGCGAATACCTCAAGGCCAAGGGCAAGGATATTCCGATCGAATGCGAGGTGCGTTCGCTGGAGGACATCGACGAAGTCTTCACCGCAGGCGGCGCGGACCGCATCATGTTCGACAACTTCACGCCTGCCATGACACGCGAAGCGGTGAAGAAGGTCGCCGGACGCTGCGAGACCGAATCCAGCGGCGGCATCACGCTCGACACGATACGCGACTACGCCGAGTGCGGCGTCGATTTCATCTCGGTCGGCGCGCTGACACACCAGATCAAGTCGCTCGACATGTCGCTCAAAGCCTGCGAATAGCCCGCGCACGAACCGCGCACGAAAACACCCCGGAACATGAAACGCCTGCTGCACACCCCCACGGCCCTGCTGCTGCGGCGCATCGCACTGCTTTACGCGGTGCTGATGCTCTGCCGCGTGATTTTCTATCTCTACAACGCGCAGCTGCTGGGACCGCTGAGCTGGGGAGAGCTGGGGCAGCTGCTGGCGGGTTCGCTCAAATTCGACACCGCGTCGGTCGTCTACGCCGACGGGGTGTTCGTATTGCTCTCGCTGCTGCCTCTGCACGCGCGCGAACGCAAGTGGTACCGCCGTCTGCTGTTCTGGTACTATGCCGTCGTAAACGCCGTGCTGGTCGTAGCGGTCAATATGGCCGACTGCGTCTATTTCCGCTACACGCAGAAGCGGTTCTCCGCCGATGAAATCTTCTTCGCCGACAACGGCAACTCGTTGCAGCTGGTCGGCAAATTCATGGCCGAAAACTGGTATCTGGTCATTGCGGCGGCGGCCCTGACCGCCCTGCTCGTGTGGGGCTACGGCCGCAAGATACGCGAAGAGAGTCTCCTGAGCCGGGGCTGGGGCTACTATGCGGGCGGCACGGCGATTTTCGCCGTCGCAGCCGGACTCTGCATCGCCGGCATGCGCGGCGGCATGACCCGCATGACGCGGCCGATCACCCTCTCCAACGCCACGCTCTACACTGCGGACAGCGGCAAGGCCAACCTGATTCTGAGCAATCCGTTCTGCATCCTGCGCACCATCGGCAGTGCGGGCGGCGTCAGCTACCGGAAATTCTTCCCGCCCGAAGAGCTGCCGCGCCGCTTCACACCGGTCCACCGGCCGGCAGACAGCACGGCCGTAAACCTCGCGGGCCGCAACGTCGTGATTTTCATTATGGAGAGCATGTCGGCCGAACATTCGGCGCACCTGATGCCCGAAATCTATGCCGACCGAAAGACCAAAGGCTTCACGCCGTTCCTCGACTCGCTGATGCGCAGCGGGTTGTGCTTCAAACGGATGTATGCCAACGGCACCCGCTCGATTCAGGCCATGCCGTCGGTACTGGGCAGCATCCCGTCGTTCAAGACGCCGTTCGTGCTGATGCCGCAGTCGTTGGGCGAAAGCCGGCAGCTGCCGGCCATCCTGCGCGACAAAGGTTACGCCACGGCATTTTTCTGCGGTTCGGAGCGCGGCTCGATGGGCTTCGGCGCCTATGCCCGTTCGGCCGGCGTGGAGCGGCTCGTCAGCCGCGAGGATTACGAAGCCCGGCACGGCAAAGAGGATTTCGACGGCTACTGGGGCATCTGGGACGAACCGTTCCTGCAATTCATGGGCGAGGAGCTTTCCGAAACCCCGGAACCCTTCTTCGCCACGCTCTTCACCCTCTCGTCGCACCATCCGTTCGTCGTACCCGCCCGATACGAAAACACGCTGCCCGACGGCTACACCAAAATCCACAAGGGCGTGGCTTACGACGACAACGCATTCCGCCTCTTTTTCGAACGCTTCGGCCGCGAAGAGTGGTTCCGCCGCACGGTTTTTGTATTCGTGGCCGATCATGTATCGTCCGAAAAATTCGCACCCGTGACCCGCACCTACCCCGGCAACTACCACATCATAGGCTTCATGTACACGCCCGACGGCGCGCTGCGGGGCGAGGTCGGCGACGTAGTGCAGCAGCTCGACATCATGCCCACGGTGCTGGGTCTCGTGGGCAGCGAGGAACCCTATTTCGCCTTCGGACGCGACGTGATGAACGAGCCTGAGCGGCCACGCTGGTCGGTGTCGTACGACGGGAAGTTCCGCGCGCTGACCGGCGAAGGCGCCGTCGTGCTCGACGATTCGGGAGCGCAGGTTCAGGAGTGCCCGGTCACCCCCGCCGCCGACAGCCTGATGCAGTCGTTCCGGGCGCTGATCCAGCAGTATTACAGCCATATCGAACGCAAGAGTTACACCCCCGATGATTGAATTCAAACCCGTACGCCTCGAAGACAAACAGATCATCGAGCGCCATACCATGCCTTCGGGCATCCTCAACTGCGACCTCGCATTCGCCAACATGTACTGCTGGCAGGCAATGTACCATAGCGCATGGGCCGTGATCGACGGCTTTCTGGTCATCCGCTTCCACATCGGCGGCGGCGAGAAGATCGGCTACATGCAGCCCGTCGGCGAGGGCGATTTCGCGGGCATCATCCCCGCCCTGCGCGAAGACGCCCACGCCCACGGGCAGCGTCTGCGCCTGATCGGCCTGACGGACGAAGGCCGCGAGATGATCCGCAACATGCACGCGGGACTTTTCGCATTCGAATCGGACCGCGCACTGGAAGACTACGTCTACAACGCCGAAGACCTGCGCAACCTGACGGGGCGCCGCTACCAGCCCAAGCGCAACCACATCAACCGCTTCATGTCCGAATACCCCGACTTCTGGTACGAGAATCTGACGCGCGACCGTTTCGCGGAGTGCATGCAGCTCGAACGCGAATGGCGCCGGGCGCACGAGGGACACACCTCGGAACTCTGCGCCGAGCAGCGGGCCATGCAGCGGGCCTTCGACCACTTCGAGGAGCTGGAAATGCTGGGCGGCTGCATCTACGTCGGCGACAAGCTGGTCGCCTTTACGTTCGGCTCGGCAGTCAACGAGCACACGTTCGACACCCACGTCGAAAAGGCCGATACCGATTACGACGGAGCCTTTACGATCATCAACAAACTCTTCGCCGAGCATCTGCCCGAACGCTTCACGCTGATCAACCGCGAGGAGGACCTCGGCATCGACGGTCTGCGCCAGTCGAAACTCTCCTACCACCCCGCCGTCATCCAGCACAAATTCACGGCCATACACCTGCACCCCGACGAAATCGCCTGCAAAGAGTTGTGGACCGCGGCCTTCGGCGACGACGAACAGTTCATCGACTCGTTCCTGATACGCTACTACAGCCGCAGCCGCATGCTCACGGCCGAATACGAAGGCCGCACGGCGGCGATGCTCAACCTGCTGCCGTTCGAAAGCCAGCTGGGCCGCACGACCTATATCTACGGCGTGGCGACGGCTCCCGAATTCCGCCGCCGGGGACTGGCCGGCAAGCTGATGGGCGAAGCGATGCAACTGATCGCCGATCGCGACGACGACGCGGCGCTGCTGATCCCCAGCGAAGAGTGGCTGCGCGGATTCTACGCCGCATACGGATTCTCCGGCGCGATCCCCGTAACCTTCGCTTCGCCGGACGGCTTCGACTTCGGCACAGGCGACCCGTCGAAAGACCTTGCGATGGTCTGGCGCCGCGATGCCTCGGCCCCGATGCCCGAAACGCTGCAATGCAGTTACTATAAGAAAAAATAGCGCATCCGGAGCAGATTCCGGCAACGGCTCTTACAATAAAAAGGGAACTGTCCTTGCAGACAGTTCCCTTCATGTTTACGGTCGGGGCAAACGGACAGTCCCCTTATTTCAGATCTGCCGAACCATTACCGCCGGCAGTCCAGTCCGGGACCTGCACGCCGGAGACCGATATCTCCGTTCCCGTTATGTTTATCGTAATGTTATAATTCGCGCCGGCATCCAATTTGACAATATCCTTGACTGCGATATTCTGATACGCAGTCCCGTCGAGCGTACAATCGAGTGTCAACGAAGCTGCAGTTTTGGGAAGGACCAATGCCGTAACGGCATTCGGACTCGTAAAGTCAGTAGCCGTACTTACCACCGTCAGGTCGGCATCCGTAACAGTCGAATAAGAACCGTTTGAAATATCTATTGTCGAGACTCCGGGAGTTCCCTTGACCACGAGCGACGAAAGACTCGGCGCACTGAACGGATAGTTCGTGGCATTCAACGTAAACGTCAGTTTTGCAAAAGCGTGTTTCAGAGTCAATGCCAGATCCGTGCACTTACCTGAATTCACCTCCATATTCTCCTGATATACAAAATCGGCGGCCGTAGTTGTATTCCCCGGATTCAGCGTAAAGACATTGGGAGCAGCCTCGGCATCGGGTTCGATGCCGACCGGAGCCCAAGCGACCATATTCCGGGAAGATTTCAACAAATAAATCGCGGAAGAAATCGAATAGCCGCTGCCAACCGTATATTTAACTTCCTGATTATTTACAGCCGTGGAATAAGCATCATTGGTGTCGAGATTGATTTTAAACGAGGCATTGAGCGGAGTCGGATCGCCTGCCGCACGGGTTTCCAGACCTGCAGTAACAACCGACTGGAATCCTAATGCTGCGCTTTCAGGCTGGGGGGGGTAACTTCATCCTGCTTGTCACACGAAGTAAAAAAGGCCGCAGCCATCGCTGTCGCTGCAAGGGCAGCAACCAAATAAAAACGTTTCATTGTTGAGATTTTTTTAAATTAGTGTACGTATTTTCCGGACGGTCTGCAACTCGCAGGACGAATTAAGCGGGCAATCCTTATTGTTCTATCAAAAAAGGTCGCAATTATTCACACCGATCCGAATTGTTTAATTTCGCACACACAATTTCGTTCATTGTGACATTCGAAGGTAAGCATAATCCCCTGCAGATGTACCTTAAGAAGCGCTAAAGCCCAGCAAAAGGACTTTTTTGTACACCACACCGCACTACAACGAATAGCCCGTGGACGCAAATGTACACCGACACCAGCAAAAATGATAAAGACAGCACACAAAACCCAGCGAAAGCCGTCCGCCGCCGCACACGGCACACAACACACGGCACCAATCCCTGCGCAGCGGCACGGAGATAACGGCAAAGGCAAGACGCAGTTTGTCCCGCAGGAAAACAAATGCCCCGAAGCTTTCGCTTCGGGGCATTTCGGTCCGGGCCACGAGCCCTACCTTATCGGAATGCTTGTCCCAAACCGGGAAAACCCGATGTCAGGCATTCATCATCTATTTCCGGCCCATCCGCCGCAGAAAACACTCGATCGTATTCTCCATCAGGCAGCAGATCGTCATCGGCCCCACACCGCCCGGCACGGGGGTGATGACCGAAGCCTTCGACTCGACTGCGGCGAAATCGACGTCGCCGCACAACTTCCCGGTCTCAGGATCGCGGTTTACACCCACGTCGATCACCACGGCGCCATCGCGCACCATGTCGGCCGTTACGAATTTCGGCCGGCCGATCGCCACGACCAGAATATCGGCCCGGCGTGTCACCTCCGGCAGGTTGCGCGTGCGGCTGTGCGTCATCGTCACCGTAGCATTCTCATCCAGCAGCAGTTTCGACACGGGAAGCCCCACGATATTGCTGCGGCCGATCACCACGGCCTCCTTGCCCGCAATCCCGACGCCTGCGGCCTTCAGCATCTTGATGATGCCCTTCGGCGTGCAGGGGAGCGTGCAGGGCTGTTTCTGCCACAAAGCCGCCACGTTCAGGGGATGAAAGCCGTCCACGTCCTTGGCCTTGTCGATCGCCTCGATCACCTTGTCCTCGTCGATATGTTTCGGCAGGGGCAGCTGCACCAGAATACCGTCCACCTCTGCGTCGGCATTCAATTCGGCGATAATGCCGAGCAGCTCCGCTTCCGAAATCGTCTCCGGCTTGCGGATCGTCGTGTTGCGAATCCCCACCTCGGCCGACGCCTTGGCCTTGCCCGTCACATACGACACGCTGCCGGGATCTTCGCCCACCAGAATCACGACCAGATGGGGCACCCGGCCGTATTTTTCGCCGATCGCCGCCACCTCGGCGGCCATTTCGGCCTTAAGTTTCGCTGAAAGTTCTTTTCCGCTGATTATCATATTTCCCAACTATTTTTCAAATGCCCAGTGCCCGATATCGGTCCTGTAAAAAAGATTGTCGCATTCGATCTGCGCCACGTCCTTCAACGCATTCGCACGGGCTTCGGCCAGCGTCGCCCCCTTGCCAACGACGAAGAGCACACGGCCGCCCGCCGTCAGAATACGGCCGCCGTCGGCCTTCGTGCCCATATGGTACACAGCGCTTCCGACCCGGTCGAGTCCCTTGATCTCGTGTCCCTTCTCATAGGAGCCGGGATAGCCCTTCGACGCCAATACGACGCCCAGCGTCGCGAAATCATGCCATTCGAGCTGCGTATCCGCTCCATCGGCCACAGCGCAGAAGATATCGACGATATCGCTCTTCAGGCGCGGCAGCACGACCTCGGTTTCGGGATCGCCGAAACGGGCGTTGAACTCGATCACCTTGATCCCCTGCGGAGTCTTCATCAGACCGCCGTACAGCACCCCTTCGAACGGACACCCTTCGGCGACCATCGCGTCGGCCGTCGGCTGCAGGATCTTTTCGAGCGCATACCGCTCATCCTCCGCCGTAACGAACGGCAGCGGGGAATAGGCCCCCATACCGCCCGTGTTGGGCCCCTTGTCGCCGTCGAAGGCGCGCTTGTGGTCCTGCGCCAGCGCCATCGGCCACACCTTGCGGCCCGACACGAAGCACATGAACGAAAATTCGGGTCCCGTAAGGAAGTCCTCGACCACGACCTTGCCTTCGCCGAACTTGTCGTCGAGCAGCATGTCTTTCAGTGCGGCGTCGGCCTCTTCCAGCGTCTCGGCGATCACCACGCCCTTGCCGGCCGCCAGCCCATCGTACTTCAACACCGCCGGAAGCGGACGCGAAGCCACGTAATCCAACGCTTCGGCATACTCCGTGAAAGCGCGGTACCCCGCCGTCGGAATGGCGTATTTGGCCATCAGGTCCTTGGCGAACTCCTTGCTCGATTCGATCCGCGCGGCGGCTTTCGTCGGGCCGAAGATCCTCAGCCCGGCGGCCTTGAACGCATCGACGACTCCCGCCGCCAGCGCCACCTCCGGCCCCACGACAGTAAGGCCGATTTCGTTGGCCGCTGCGAAGTCGCGCAGTTTCTCCACCTCGGTCTCCTTGATCGCCACGCACTCGGCCTGCGCCGCAATGCCCGCATTGCCGGGAGCGCACCAGATTTTCTCCACCTGCGCCGAGCGTGCGAGGGCATCTACGATCGCATGTTCACGGCCGCCGCCGCCTATTACCAGAACTTTCATATCCGTTTATTTTATCCGTTCTTTCAAAGAAATTTCAAAAAACATCCAGTTTTTCACAGATGAATCAAGCGACACATCTGACAATCTTTATCCAAAGTCCCCCTTCAAAAAGGGGGATTCAGGAGGATTATCAATATAGTTCGCCGCATGGTCAAGCACTAAAGCAAGGGTTTAGTGCTTGAAATGCCTTTCGCCCGTAAATACCATGGCGATGCCCTTCTCGTCGGCCTTCTTGACCGAATCTTCGTCGCGCACCGAGCCGCCCGGCTGCACGATCGCCGTCACGCCGTATTCGGCGGCCAGCGTCACGCAGTCGTCGAAGGGGAAGAAGCCGTCCGAAGCCAGCACCAGCCCTTCGGTAACGCCCGCGGCATGCGCCTGTTTGAGGGCGATCTCGGCCGAACCGATGCGGTTCATCTGGCCTGCGCCGACGCCCAGCGTCCGGCCGTCCTTCACGACCACAATGGCGTTCGACTTCACATGCTTGACGATATGCCAGCCGAAGTTCATGTCGTCCATCTGCTCCGCTGCGGGCTTCGCCGCCGTCACGCACATATCGGCCGTCACGCTCTTCGTCTCCACGTCGAGGTCCTGCACCAACAGACCGCCGTTCACGCTGACATACTGCTTCGGATCGACCGCGCCCTGCTCCATATCGACCTCCAGCAGCCGCAGGTTTTTCTTCGTGCAAAGCACTTCGAGCGCGCCCTCGTCGAATTTGGGGGCCATGATGATTTCGAGGAAAATCGGCTTCATCAACTCGGCCGCCTCCTTCGTAACGGTGCGGTTCGTCGCCACGATACCGCCGAAAATCGACACCTTGTCGGCTTCATAGGCCTTGGTCCACGCTTCTACGACATCCTTTCCTACCGCCGCGCCGCAGGGATTCATATGCTTCAGACCCACGCAGAAGGGCTTGTCGAACTCGCGCACGATGCACAGCGCGGCGTTGGCATCCTGAATATTGTTGTACGACAGCTCCTTGCCGTTGAGCTGTCTGGCAAAAGCCAACGAATAGGGAACCTTTTTCTCCTCGCGGTAGAATCGGGCCGACTGGTGCGGGTTCTCGCCGTAACGCAGCGACTGCACGAGGTCGAATTCGAGGAATAGCTTCTCGTTCAGCCCGGCCTGCGCACGCATGTAGGTCGCGATCATCGAATCGTACTCGGCGGTATGGGTATAGGCCTTGGCCGAGAGCTTCAGGCGCGTGGCCTTCTCGGTGTTGCCGCCGGCGCGGATTTCGTCGAGAATCTGCGCATAGTCCGCAGGATCGCAGACCACCGTCACGTCGGCCCAGTTCTTGGCCGCCGAACGCAGCATCGAGGGACCGCCGATATCGATATTCTCGATGGCGTCCTCCATCTTCACGTCGGGCTTCGAGATCGTCTCCCGGAACGGATAGAGGTTCACGCAGACCATGTCGATAAATTCGATGTTGTTCTCCTTCAGCGCCTTCAGGTGTTCGGGATCGTCGCGGCGGGCCAGCAGGCCGCCGTGTACGTTGGGGTGCAGGGTCTTGACGCGGCCGTCGCAGATTTCGGGAAATCCCGTTACGTCGCTGATGTTGATAACCTCGACACCGCTGTCGGCCAGCAGTTTCATCGTGCCGCCCGTAGCGATCACCTCCCAGCCCAGGGCACGCAGGCCCCTGGCGAAATCAACGACACCCGTTTTGTCGCTGACACTTATCAATGCTCTCATCTGTTACTATTTTATTTCGATATTTTCCGAATGAAAATTACTGTAATACCTGCCTTCCACGGCCGTAAACCGCAGTACGCTGTAGTCCGGATCGTCCACGCCCTGCGGATAATACTCCGTATCGCCCTCGCGCCAGATCAGCCGCCGGCTGGCGGCGTCCTCCAGTACCTCCATCGTCCCGCGGAGCATCAGCCCCTCGAAAGAAGCCCCGTCGCAGAAATAGACGGCTGCCTTGGGATTGCGGCGGTATTGCGCCGCCCGCATCGACGAGGTGTTGGTCGTAAAGTAGAAGACCTTCAGCCCCTCCCGTACGCGCGGTGCGAGCATGGCCTTCATATTGGGGAAACCCTCGGCATCGACCGAGCCGATAAAGGCGACGGCCTGCCGGTCGACGAGCGATTCGAGCGTATTGAATGCGACACTCATGGATCGAGCAGTTTTTTTATCGTTTCTACGTAAAGCGGATATTCCACCGCATGAATCCGGGCTTCCAGCTCTTCGATGTCGTCACCGTCGTACTCGAAGGCCCGCTGGGCGATGATCCGTCCGCCGTCGAGCGACGCATCGACATAGTGGATCGTCACCCCGAACACCTTGACGCCGTATTCCATCGCCTGTTCGATGGCATGCGCTCCGCGGAACGCCGGCAGCAGCGAGGGATGGATATTGACGATCCGTCCTCCGTAAGCCTCCAGCAACACGTCGCCGACGATGCGCATATACCCCGCCAGACAAACCAGTTCCACGCCCGCGGCATCGAGCAGCCGCACGATTTCACGTTCGTAATCGGCCTTCGAAGCGTACTCCTTCGGCGCGAAGACAAACGTTTCGACACCGTGCGCGGCGGCGCGTTCGACAACCCGCGCTCCGGGTTTGTCGCAGACCATGAGCACCACCTCGCCCCCGGTCACGCCCTGCTCGCAGGCCGAGACGATGGCTTCGAAATTGGTGCCGCTGCCGCTGGCGAAGACTGCGAGGCGTCGCACGACCTTAGCGGATTACGACACCTTCGGCGTCGGTTACACGTCCTATCACCGAGGCCTTTTCGCCCTGCGCGGTCAGGATGCCGATGGCCTTGTCCGCCTCCGACGCATCGAGGGCGATGACCATGCCGATACCCATGTTGAAGATGTTGAACATCTCGCGGTGCGCCACCTTGCCGTACTTTTCGAGAAAGCGGAACACGGGCAGAATCTCCCATGCCCCCTCTTCAATTTCGAGTCCCTGCCCGTCGTGCAGGATGCGGGGAATATTCTCGTCGAATCCGCCGCCCGTGATGTGGCTGATGCCGTGTACGTCGCAGTTGCGGATCACCTCCAGCACCTGCCTGACATAGATTTTGGTCGGAGTCAGCAGCACCTCGCCCAACAGTTTGTTTGACAGTTCGGGATATACCTCGTGCAGGTCGAAGCAGTTGTCGGCGACGATCTTGCGCACAAGGCTGAAACCGTTGGAGTGCACGCCGCTCGACGCGATGCCGACCAGCACGTCGCCCGCCTTGACCTTCGAGCCGTCGATCAGTTTCGACTTCTCGACCACGCCGACCGTAAAGCCCGCGATGTCGTACTCACCCTGCGCATACATGCCCGGCATCTCGGCCGTCTCGCCGCCCACCAGCGCGCAGCCGGCCTGACGGCAGCCCTCGGCCACGCCGCTGACGATGGCTTCGATCTTCTTCGGCTCGTTGTGGCCCACGGCCACGTAATCGAGGAACACCAGCGGTTCCGCGCCCTGCGCCAGCACGTCGTTCACGCACATGGCCACGGCATCGACGCCGATCGTGTCGTGCTTGTCCATCTCGAACGCCAGCTTGAGCTTGGTGCCCACGCCGTCGGTGCCGCTCACCAGCACCGGCTCCTTCACGTTCAGCGCCGAAAGGTCGAACATGCCGCCGAAGGCGCCGATATTGCCCATCACGCCCAAACGCGAGGTCGACGCGACGTGCTTCTTGATGCGCCGCACCACTTCGTATCCGGCTTCGAGGTTTACGCCGGCCTTCTCATAACTCTGTGCCATTATAGTCTACTTGAATGGTTTACTTAACATTTTACATCTTTGTTCGCCTCATCGACCGACTGGTACAGCGCCGTGGGGTACTCGCCCGTGAAGCAGGCCATGCAAAGCTCCTTGCGGTTGCCGGCCTTGAGCAGCGCGCCGGGCGTCAGGAACGCCAGCGAATCGGCGCAAATCTCCTCGCGTACGCCTTCGAGGTCCTTGCGGGCCGAAATCAGCTCGTCGCGCGTCGAAGTGTCCACGCCGTAAAAACACGGATGGGTCATCTGCGGACTGGCGATGCGCACATGCACCTCGGTCGCCCCGGCCTCCTTGAGCATCGTGACGATGCGGCGCGAAGTGGTGCCGCGCACGATCGAGTCGTCCACCAGCACGACGCGCTTGCCCTTGACGATGCTGCGCACGGCCGAAAGCTTCATCCGCACACCCTTCTCGCGCAGCTCCTGCGAAGGCTGGATAAACGTACGGCCGATATACTTGTTCTTGATGAGTCCCATTTCGTACGGCAGGCCGCTCGCTTCGGCGTAGCCCATCGCCGCGCTGAGGCTCGAATCGGGAACACCGACCACGATATCCGCATCGGCCGGCGACTCCTTGAAGAGCAGACGCCCCGACTCCTTGCGGTAGGCGTGGACGTTGCAGCCGTCGATGTCGCTGTCCGGACGGGCGAAGTAGATATACTCCATCGAGCACATCTCGCAGCGCTTGTACATCGAGTAGTCGCGGCTGCGGATACCCTGCCTGTCGATCGTCACGATCTCGCCCGGCTCGACGTCGCGCACGAACTCGGCACCCAGCACGTCGAACGCGCAGGTTTCGCTCGACACGACATAGCCGTCGCCCAGCCGGCCGATGGCCAGCGGACGCAGGCCGTATTTGTCCCGGCAGGCGTAAATGCGGTTGGCGGTCATGATCAGGAACGCGAACGCCCCCTCCAGCATGTTCAGCGCATCGATGATCGAAAAGATGCGCGGCCGGTCGTGGTAGCGGGTCTCCTTCTTGATCAGGTGGGCCAGAATCTCGCTGTCCGACGTGGACTGGAACAGGCTGCCCTTGTTCTCCAGATACTCGCGCAACAGGGCCGAATTGACGATGTTGCCGTTGTGGGCCAGCGCGAAATCGCCCGTGTTGTGACGGAACAGAAACGGCTGCACATTCTCGATGCCGCCGCCTCCGGCGGTCGTATAGCGCACATGGCCGATGGCCGTATTTCCCTTGAGCGTCGCCAGTTTCGCCTCGTCGAACACCTCGGTCACCAGTCCGCTGCCCTTGATGCGGCGGAAAGTTCCCCCTTCGTCGACGGCCACGATACCCGCGCCCTCCTGTCCGCGGTGCTGCAGCGCATGCAGGCCGTAATAGCTTAGCGATGCAGCGTCGGGCACCCCGAAGACGCCGAACACACCGCACTCCTCATGCAACTCCCGGTCGCTAATCTGCCGCATCGCCATTACTCCACGATTTTCTGCAGACGGGCAAGAATCTCCTCGTAAGCCTCGCGCACCTTGCCCAGATCGCGGCGGAAACGGTCCTTATCGAGTTTCTCGTTGGTGGACATGTCCCACAGACGGCAGGTGTCGGGCGACACCTCGTCGGCGAGGACGATCTCGCCGTCCGACGTGCGGCCGAACTCGATCTTGAAGTCCACGAGGTTGATGTTCATCTTGGCGAACATGTTCCGCAGCACTTCGTTGATGCGCGAAGTCATGGCGTAAATCAGATCCAGCTCGTCGTAGGTCACGGCGCCCAGCGCTACGGCGTGGTGGTCGTTGATCAGCGGGTCGCCCAGTTCGTCCTTCTTGTAGCAGATGTCGTAAATGGTGTTCGACGGCTGCGTGCCCTCCTCGATGCCCAGACGCTGGGCCATCGAGCCTGCGATGATGTTGCGCACGATCACCTCCAGCGGAATGATCGTCACCTTGCGGCAGATCTGGTCGCGGTCGTTGATCGTCTCGATGTAGTGCGTCTTGATGCCCGCCTTCTGAAGCTCTTTGAAAATCAGGGTCGAGATGGCGTTGTTCAGCACGCCCTTGTTCTCGATCGTAGCCTTCTTGATGTTGTTGAAAGCCGTCGCCGCATCCTTGTAGTGAATGATGATCTTTTCGGGATCGTCGGTGCGGAAAACCTGTTTTGCCTTGCCCTCGTAGAGCATTTCGAGCTGTTTCATGATGTTTGTGTTTTTTAAGTTTATTTGTTGATTCGTTCTATTTCATATCAAAGTCCACCAGAATCGGACGGTGGTCCGAGGGGTGGTAGAAGTTCGACAACTTGCCCGGATCGCGCACCGGCTCGGTGAAGTCGTCCGCAATCACCTCGGCACGGGTGATCCGCTCGCAGAGCGGCGGCGTGCAGTAGACGAAGTCGATGCGGCTCTGCCCGTGGGTCGTGGTGTGGAATTCGCCGGGGTGCTTCTCCGCGATCACGTCGACATAGGGCGTATGCTCCGCGATATAATCATGCACCAGCAGGCGCGTGTCGTCGTCGGGATAGTTGTAAATCCGGTTGTCGAGGCGCGAGCGCGAATTGAAGTCGCCCATCATCATCCACAACTGCTGTCCGGCGTCAGACTGCGTAGCGATCGTATGCGAGCAGATATACTCGATCTCCATGCGCCGGTAACGGTCACCGCCGTGTTCGGCCTTGCTGGCGTCGCGGTCCACGGCCTGAAAGGCATACGCCTGCGGCCACGTATGGAGCGTCACGATATTGACCGGCCTGCCGTTCTTCACGATCCGGGCCCAGCCCGCGCCGTGCGAAACGATGCTGTCGGGAGCTTGGCCGACGATCCGCCGCACGTTCTCGATCGGATACTTCGACGTAACGACCTGCGGGAAATTGTCGCGGTGGCCGCCCACATACCAGTATTTATGACCGTAACGGGCCGCCAGCTCACCCCAGTTCGCCGTCAGGTAGCGATCGACGGAATCCACCCTCTCCGCCGTACCCGACTTATAGATCGACTGGGCCTCGCACCACACGCATACGTCGGGATCGTAGCCTTTGACCCACGCCACGAAATTGTCGTAGCCGTTGCTCTGGTCCGACCACATGCCGTTCTGAATATTCCAATAGAGCAGACGCATGTCGTCCGTCCGCTCGCCGCATCCTGCGGTCAGCGCCGCCGCAAAAAGCAGGAGCGCCGCAAAACGATAAAAAGAGGTCTTCATAGGCATATGGTTTCGGTTTACACTATTTCGATTTGCGGAAATACTCGACGGCATTGCGGAACAGCGCCTGCTCCTTGTTGCCGGCGATATTCTTGAAAAGGTTCTTCCCGTAACGCTCCGTATGGCCCATCTTGCCCAGAATCCGGCCGTCGCGCGATACGATGCCTTCGATGGCGTACGACGAGCCGTTGGGATTATAGGGCGCCTCGGCCGTCACGCGGCCTTCGGCATCGACGTACTGGAAGGCCACCTGCCCGTTGGCGAAAAGCTCCTTGGCCAGCTCCTCGCTGACGACGAACTTGCCCTCGCCGTGGCTGACGGCGATCGAGTGCACCTCGCCCAGTTCGAAGCCCGCGAGCCACGGAGAGTTGAGCGTCGAGACGCGCGTCGAGACGATTTGCGAGATATGCCGGTTGACGTCGTTGCGGAACAGCGTCGGGGAATCCTTCGTCACCATGCCCAGACGGCCGTACGGCAGCAGTCCCGACTTGACCAGCGCCTGAAAACCGTTGCAGATGCCGAGGATAAGGCCGCCGCGGTCAAGCAACGCGTGAATTTCCTCGCGTATATCCTTGTTGTTAAGTACGTTCACGATAAACTTCGCGCTGCCGTCCGGCTCGTCGCCCGACGAGAAGCCGCCGCAAAGCACGAAAATATGGGCGCGGCGGATATGCTCCTTCATCTGGGCGATCGAGCGCAGGATGTCGTCGCCGCCCAGATTGCACAATACGCTGGTCGTCACCTCGGCTCCCGCGTTGCGGAACGCCTTGGCCGTATCGTAATCGCAGTTCGTACCGGGGAATACGGGCAGGTAGGCCACCGGACGCTCGACGGCTTCGCCCTCATAGGCAAAGGTGCGGCATTCGGGTTCGGCGCTCATCACGTCGGCACGGTTCTCGCCCTTGTCGGGGTAAACCGTCGTGAATTTCACGGTATTGGCTTCGTACAACCCGTCGAGCGGCATCCGTACGCCGTTCACGGTCAGGGCTTCGTCGGCGACGGTCGCACCCAGCAGTTCGGCCGCCGGGAAGTCCAGTTCGCCGTCGCTCTCCACGAGAATCGAACCGTAGGCGTATTCGTAAAGTCTGCTTTCGTCCGTCGTCACCTCGGCGCCGATCCGGTTGCCGAAAGCCATCTTCGCAAGGCCCTCGGCCACGCCGCCGAATCCGACGGACCACGCCGAAAGTATCTTCCCGCTCTCGATCTGCCCGCACACGAAATCGAAGTTGGCCTTCAGTTGCGCCGTGTCGGGCATATAATTCTCCGCCGGGGTATGGCGCACGAGGTAGATGCGGCTGCCGGCCTTTTTGAAGTCGGTCGAGATGACCGTTCCGGCATCGACCGTCGTGATGCCGAAAGCCATCAGCATCGGCGGGACGTTGATATGCTGGAACGTGCCGCTCATCGAGTCCTTGCCGCCGATCGACGGAAGTCCCAGCTCGACCTGCATCTTCAGCGCGCCGAGCAGTGCGCCGAGAGGCTTGCCCCACGATTCGGGATTCTTGGTCATGCGCTCGAAATACTCCTGATACGAGTAACGCATCCTGTCGTAGCGCGCACCCGCCGCCACGACCTTCGCCGCGGCTTCCACCACGGCATAGGCTGCGCCATGGTAGGGACTCCACGAAGCGATGAAGGGATTGTAACCGAAGGCCATGATGCTGGCCGTGTCGGTGTAGCCGTCGGTCGGAAGCTTCTGCACCGAGACCTGCGTCTCGCTGCCCTGCGTACGGCCGCCGAAGGGCATCAGTACGGTCGAGGCGCCGATCGTCGAGTCGAACATTTCGACAAGCCCCCGCTGCGAAACGACGTTGTTGTCCCTGAGGTTATTCTCAAAACGCGCGGCAAGCGTATCGCCGGCGATTTCACGTACGAACGGATTGCGGTTTTCCACCTCGCCGACCTTCGCTTCGGCATAATGCCGGGCGCCTGCGCTGTCGATGAATTCGCGCGAGAGGTCCACGACCTTGCGGTCCTTGTTGAACATCCGCATGCGGGCCGTGTCGGTCACGTCGGCCACCTCGACGGCTTCGATATTCTCTTCGAGACAGTAGCGCATGAACGTCTCGACGTCCTTCGCTTCGACGACTACCGCCATGCGTTCCTGCGACTCGCTGATGGCCAACTCCGTGGAGTTCAGGCCGCTGTACTTGGTCTTCACGCGGTCGAGGTAAATGTCCAGCCCGTCGGCCAGCTCGCCGATGGCGACGCTGACGCCGCCTGCGCCGAAGTCGTTCGATTTCTTGATGAGCCGCGTCACCTCCGGACGGCGGAACAGACGTTCGAGCTTGCGCTCCTCAGGAGCGTTGCCCTTCTGCACCTCGCTGCCGCAGGTCTCCAGCGACTTGGTGTTGTGCTCTTTCGACGATCCGGTAGCTCCGCCGATGCCGTCGCGGCCCGTACGGCCGCCCAGCATGATGATCTTATCGCCCGGAGCGGGTTTCTCGCGGCGGACGTTCTCCGCCTTCACGGCGCCCACCACGGCGCCCACTTCGAGACGCTTGGCCACATAGCCGTCGTGGTACACCTCGCGTACGTGGGTCGTAGCCAGACCGATCTGGTTGCCGTAGCTCGAATAACCGGCCGCGGCCTTTTTCGAAATCACGTTCTGCGGGAGTTTGCCTTCGAGCGTGTCGCCCACCTTCTGGTAGATGTCGCCCGCACCCGTCACGCGCATCGCCTGATAGACGTAGCTGCGGCCTGACAGCGGGTCGCGGATAGCGCCGCCCAGACAGGTCGAAGCGCCGCCGAACGGCTCGATCTCGGTCGGATGGTTGTGGGTTTCGTTCTTGAACTGCAGCAGCCACTTCTCGGTCCGGCCGTCCACGTCGACATCGACATAGACCGAGCAGGCGTTGTTCTCGTCGCTCACCTCCATATCGTCCAGCAGCCCCTTCTTGCGCAGATAGCGGGCGCCGATCGTGGCCATGTCCATCAGGCAGATGCTCTTGTGTTCGCGGCCCAGCTCACGCCGGATGCGCAGGTAGAGGGCCAGCGAATCTTCGATTTCGTCCTTGACGAACGACTCCTCGACCGTAATTCCCTCCAGCTCGGTCGTGAAGGTCGTATGGCGGCAATGGTCGCTCCAATAGGTATCGAGGATGCGCAGTTCGGTTTCATAGGGATCGCGGCCCTCGGCGCGGAAATATTTCACCACCTCGCGCAGATCGTCGGCGTTCATCGCCAGTCCGTACTGCGCGCAGTAGGGCGCCAGCTCGGCGTCGGTCATCTTCGTGAAGCCTTCGAGCACGGCGACGGGCTTCACCTCGGCCTGCTCCATGTCGCTGAGCACGCTCAGGTCCTTTTCGCGCGACTCGACGGCATTGATATAGTAGCGTTTGATCCGCGCGATCTCCTCGTCGGTCACCGCGCCGTCGAACAGCAGCAGCTTCGACGAACGGATACGCACCTCGGCCGACGGGTCGATCAGCCGCACGCAGTCCACGGCCGACGCGGCGCGCTGGTCGAACTGGCCGGGAAGATACTCCACGGCGATATACTTCTGCCCCGCAAGGTCGCACGCATCGGTCACGCTGTCGGTCACCACTTCGCCGAAGACGCTGTAGCGGGTCTTTTCGAGCAATTCCTCCGAAAAGCCGAACAGATCGTAAACGTTCAGCAGCCGCAGTTCGCGGATATCGAGGTTCAGGTTGGCGTTCAGTTCCCGGCGCAGGCTTTCGGCCTCGACCCGGAAACGGGGATGTTTTTCAACAAAAATCCGGTAGTTTTTCATCCTATATCGTTTAATATTCTTCATTCGTTTCTGCGGTCCTTACCGACCGTTCCGCCGGTCTTCGTCCTCGCCGCCGCTTCCGGGCTCCTCCCGTCCGCCTGCGGGGCCGGCCCCCGTTATTTCACAAACCGGTCGGCCCAGACGGCCCCGTATTCCGCCGGAGTCATGCCCACGAAGGTAATGTGTCCCATCTTGCGCTTCGGCCGGCTCTCGGTCTTGCCGTAGAGACGGACATGCACGCCCGGACGGTTTTCGGCGGCGATCGCTTCGGCCGCTTCGAGGTCCTGTCCCAAGATATTCTTCATCACGGTCGGCGCCACCAGCCGCGGCTCCTGCAGCGGCTCTCCCAAAAGGAAGCGCACCAACTCGCGGAACTGGTTGGTCGTACAGCCTTCGATCGTATAGTGTCCCGAATTGTGGGGGCGCGGCGCCATTTCGTTGAAGAAGAATTCGCGGCCCTTCACGAAAAATTCGATCGCCAGAATTCCCCGGTAACCGCACGTCAGCATAAACCGCTCGCCGGCGGCGGCCATCCGTCCGCGCAGCTCGTCGTCCATCTCCCCGGCGGGCACGAAGCACAGATCGAGGATGCCGTCGCGGTGGACATTGCGACCGATCGGAAAGGTGACGACACGGCTGCCGTCGGAGACCAGCACGACGCTGGCTTCGAAATCGAAGGGCACGAACTGCTCCAGAATACAGGGCACGGCGAGCATCGGCAAAGCCTTCTCGATGTCGGTCTCGGTCTTCAGCACCAGCTGTCCGTGACCGTCGTACCCCAGCGTCCGGGTCTTCAGCACGGCGGGCAGGCCGATCTTCGCCACGGCGGCACGCAGCGACGCTTCGTCGTCCGCGGCGGCGTATTCGGGCGTCGCCAGCCCGCCGGCACGGGCGTTGTCCTTCTCGCGCAGGCGGTCCTGCGAATCGTACAACGGACGGAAGCCCTGCGGGATGTTGTATCTCTTCTCAAGCGGAATCAGCACGCTGCCCGGCACGTTCTCGAACTCGTAGGTCACCGCGTCGCTGCGGCGGCAAAGCTCCTCCAGCGCCGCAGGATCGTCGTACGCCGCCACGATCCGCTCGTCGCTGAGCGCAAAGGCCGGAGCGTCCGCCGCAGGATCGAGACACACCGTGCGCGCACCGAGCAGGTGCGCCTGTTCGATAATCATCAGCCCCAGCTGGCCGCCGCCTATGATGCCGATCGTCTTCATCTAAAGTTCCGCTTTAAGTACGTCGGCGGTCTGTTTGGCGCGGAACGCTTCGAGCCGGGCCGCGAGTTCCGCATCCTGCAAAGCGAGAATCGAGACGGCGATCAGCGCCGCATTCTTCGAACCGTTGATCGCCGTGGTGGCCACGGGAACGCCCGCGGGCATCTGCACGATCGACAACAGCGAGTCCAGCCCGTTCAGGGCGCGCGACTTGACCGGAACGCCCACCACGGGCAGCGTCGTCATCGAAGCCACCATGCCGGGCAGATGCGCCGCGCCGCCCGCACCGGCGATGATCACGCCGATACCGCGCGCCTTGGCCGTCTTGGCATACTCGCACAACAGATCGGGCGTCCGGTGGGCGCTTACGACGCGCTTTTCGAAATCGACACCGAATTGTTCGAGCGTGGCGACGGCGTCGGCCATCACCTCGTAATCGCTCACCGAGCCCATAATCACACCGACCTTCATATCCTTTGGTTTTAAGTTTTTTCAAAAAAGCAGACCGCCACGACATCGCATGTCATGGCGGTCTGGTATCTATCCGCGCATCCCGCTGCAGGACATTTGCTGCCCCTGCGACTGCGCGCTCTGACCCTGCTGTCGGCACGACGAATAGAATGCAGCGGCTTGGCCCTGTTGTTTCTTTCGTTCGCGTTGATCGATTTTGCCTGTGGAGGTCATGAGATATGTCCGGATTAACCTAACAATTGTAAAAACAACGCTACAAAAGTAGTATTTTCCGGCCAATTTTCAAAACCGAAAGTCAGATTCTATTGACAAATTATCGACATTCTTCACGGCTGAGCGAATAGGGCGCGTCCTGCGGGCCGACACCCCGTTTGTACGCCGGATCGGGCTGCATCGCGAAGTCTATTTTCGCGCCTTTTACGAGGTCCGACCAGCGGATAAAGTTGCGGTCGTATCGCTTCCCGTCGAGCTTCATGGTTCCGATATAGCGGTTTTCGGGAGCGTTGTCCGGAGCCTCGATCACGATCTTCTTTCCGTTCTCCAGTTTCACGGTCGCCTTGCGGAACAGGGGCGACCCTATGACGTACTGGTCCGAAGCCGGACATACGGGATAGAATCCCATGGCCGAGAAGACATACCACGCGGAGGTCTGGCCGTTGTCCTCGTCGCCGCAGTAGCCGTCGGGCTTGGACGAATAGAGACGGTCCATCACCTCGCGCGTCCAGTACTGCGCCTTCCACGGCTGGCCCGCATAGTCGTACAGGTAGATCATATGCTGCGCAGGCTGGTTGCCGTGGGCGTAGTTGCCCATGTCGGCCACCTGCATTTCGGTGATCTCGTGAATGCGGGTCCCGTAATAGCTGTCGTCGTAGATCGGCGGCACGACGAACACAGAGTCGAGCATTTCGGCGAATCCTTCCCGGCCGCCCATCAGCTCGGCAAGTCCCTGCACATCGTGGAACACCGACCATGTGTAGTGCCATGCGTTGCCCTCGGTGAAGGCGTCGCCCCACTTGTAGGGGCTGAACGGCGACTGGAACTCCCCGTTCTCGTTGCGGCCGCGCATCAGCTTGGTCGTCTTGTCGAATACGTTGCGGTAGTTGCGCGAAGCCTCCTCAAGCGCCGCGGCATCCTCCGTCTTACCCAGTTTGCGGGCCACCTGCGCGATACACCAGTCGTCGTAGGCGTATTCGAGCGTGCGGGCGACATTCTCGTTGATCTTCACGTCGTAGGGAATGTATCCCAGCCGGTTGTAATACTCGTGCCCCAGACGTCCGGTCGAGGAGACGCCGGGGTGGACGTTCGTGCGCGCGTGCATCATGGCCTCGTAGAGCGTCTGCCACTCCTTTTCGGGCGTGACGCCCTTGAGGAGCGCGTCGGCCACCACCGATGCGGAGTTGTTGCCCACCATGCAGCCGCGGTGGCCCGGCGAGGCCCATTCGGGCAGGAAGCCGCTTTCGCGGGCCGTGTTGGCCAGTCCCTGCTGGATTTCGGCGTTCACCGAAGGATAGACCAGATTGAGCAGCGGGAACAGACTGCGGAACGTATCCCAGAACCCGGTGTCGGTATACATGTAGCCGGGCAGCACTTCGCCGTTGTAGGGGCTGTAGTGCATGATTTCGCCCGAAGCGGTCACTTCATAGAATTTACGCGGGAAAAGCACCGAACGGTACAGGCACGAATAGAAGGTGCGCATCTGCTCTTCGGCGCCGCCCTCGACCTCGATGCGGCCCAGCACTTCGTCCCAGCGCTCCTGCGCCTTGGACTTGACGGTCTCGAAGTCGTCGGCCCCCAGCTCCCTGAGATTCTGAACGGCCTGTTCGGGCGAGATGAACGACGAAGCCACGCTGGCGCAGACCTGCTGGCCGCGGCGGGTCGGGAAGTGCACCTTCGCCACGGCGTGTCCGCCCGTCACCGACTTGCTGCCGTCAGGATAGAGCAAGCTGCTGCCGGGTTCGTACTCGCCGGGGGCGTCGGTCAGTTCGACGGCGGTGAACGGCGTATCGAAACGCACGACGAAGTAATTTCGGAAATTATCAGGAACACCCCCGCTGTTGCGCGTGGTGTAACCCACGATCGTGCGGGCGTCGAGCATGCCGATCTGCGAACCGCGGTCGAAGGCGTCGATCACAACGCCCGACTCGTCGCTTTCGGGAAAGGTGAAGCGCATCATCGCGGCACGTTCGGTCGGGGCGATCTCGGCGCGGATGTCGTGGTCGGCCAGATAGACCTTGTAATAGTAAGGCTTCGCCACCTCGGCTTGGTGCGAATACCAGCTCGCGCGGGACTCTTCGTCCAGCTTATCATTCCCGCGCACGGGCATCAGCGCGAACTGGCCGTAGTCGTTGATCCACGGCGAGGGCTGATGGGTCTGCTTGAAGCCCCGGATTCGGTGCGCCCCGTAGGTATAGGCCCAGCCGTCGCCCATCTTACCGGTCTGGGGCGTCCAGAAGTTCATACCCCAAGGCAGAGCGACGGCAGGATAGGTATTGCCCGTCGAAAGCGTGAAATCCGACTGCGAGCCTACCAATGTCGAAACATAGTCCGACGGACGCTGAGGGGATCGCTGCCCGGCCGAAGGGCACGAACAGCCGGCCAAAACGGCGGCGCAAAGGGCCGCGAAAAAGATATTTCTACTCTTCATAACTGTCATTTCCGTTTAAAGTTCGTACCATACGGCAGGATCCGGTCCCATTTCGAATTCGAGCGTGCCGCCCGCGGCGATGTCATCGAAACCGATATAGGGTTTGGCGTAAGGCTTGCCGTTGAGCTTCACGCGCTGAATGTATTTGTCAGCCGCCGAATTGTTGTGCGCGATCACGGTAAACACGCCGTCGCGCACGCGCAGCTCGGCCTTGTCGAAGAGCGGCGAACCGAAGAAGTAGCGTCCTCCGGCCGGCTCGACCTGATAGAATCCCAGCGACGAAAGCACGTACCACGCCGACATCTGGCCGACGTCCTCGTTGCCCGACAATCCGTCGGGTTGGTCGTGGTAGAGCGTGGTCAGGATTTCGCGCACCTTGTCGGCGGTCTTCGCGGGCTGGCCGATCATCGTATAGAGGTAGACGACGTGGTGGCTGGGTTCGTTGCCGTGGGCGTACTGACCGATCAGACCCGAAATATCGGGCGAAGCGGCGCCCTCCAGCACGGAGCTGACCGTGAAGAGCGAGTCGAGTTTTTCGACGAAAGCCTCCTTGCCGCCGAAGCACCCGATCAGCCCCTCGACGTCGTGCGGCACGAGCCACGTATACTGCCATGCGTTACCCTCGCAGTAGTCGTCCTCGCGGTGGGTCGAAGCGAACGGGTTGAAGGGCGTGCGGAAGCCGCCTTTCGAATCGAGCCCGCGCATGAAGCGGGTTTCGGGATCGAAGAAGTGACGGTAGGATTTGCTGCGATCGAGGAAATAGTCGTAATCGGCCGTATCGCCGCGCTGCGCCGCGACCTGAGCCACGGCCCAGTCGGCCAGCGCGTACTCCATGTCGTAGGCCACCGCTTCGTTGAAGAGGTCGCAGGGGATATAGCCGTATTTCATGCGCAGGTCCATACCCCGCTCGCCGAGCATGGCGGACTTCTTCAGCGCCTCGTAGGCCAGCTCCTTGTCGAAGCCGTCGTAACCTTTCAGCACGATGTCGGCCATGGCCGGGATGCCGGGATTGCCGACCATGCAGTCGGTCTCGTTGCCCGCGAGGTGCCAGACGGGAAGCTTGCCCTGCTGCGTGTAGATATGAAGCATCGTATTGGCGATGTCGGGCATCTTCTCAGGATGGAGAATCGTCATCAGCGGCTGGGCGGCGCGGTAGGTGTCCCACAACGAGAAGGTCGTATAGTTCACGAACGGCGCGGCGCGGTAGATCTCGCCGTCAGCGCCCCGATAGTCGCCGTTCACGTCGCAGAACTCCGACGGAGCGACCATCGTGTGGTAGAGCGCCGTATAGAAGATGCGGCGGGCGGCTTCGTCCGAAGTCTCGACACGCACCTTCTGCAGCTCGGCGTTCCACGCCTTGTCGGCCGCCGCCGCCGTGGCTTCGAAGTCCCAGCCGGGAAGTTCCGCCTGCATGTTGAGCTTGGCGTTCTCGATGCTCACGGGCGAAATCGCCACTTTCATATAGAGCGGCTCGCCGTCGGTCGTATCGAACTCCACGCGGGCGTAACGGCCCTTGACCGTAACGTCGCCCTCCTCCGGAACCGTCTCCGACGCATCGGGATAGGAGATATTCTTCACCGGCTTCGAGAATTCGGCCGTGAAGTAAACGCGCTGATCCTTGGCCCAGCCCGTCGAATAGCGGTAACCGCTGAGCCGGAGTCCGTCGGAAACGAATGCGGTCTCGGTGGCCTTGTCCCAGCAGCCGCCGTTTTCGAGGTCAAAGACCACGGCGGCCTCCTGCGACGCGGGGAAGGTGTATTTGTGCAGCCCGACGCGCTTGGTGGCGGTCAGCTCCACATCGACGCCATAGCGGTCGAGCCGCGTGGCGTAATAGCCCGGACGGGCTTTTTCGTTCTTACGGCTGAAATAGGACCAAAGCCCCGACTGCGGGTCGTCCTCCGTGCCGCGGGCGTAGGTCACCCCGCCCACGACAGGCATCACCGTGACGTCGAACAGGTCGCCGATACCCGTTCCGTTGAGGTGGGTATGGCTGAAACCGATGACGGTCGTATCGGAAATGTGGTATCCCGACACCCAGTCCCACGACTGCGGGATGCTGGTGGGGCCGAGCTGCACGGCGCCGAACGGAACGTTGGCCCCCATGAAGACATGGCCGTGGCCGCCCGTGCCGATGTACATATCGACATACTGCGTCAGCGGCTTCTGCTCAGGCTGCGAACAGGCGGCCGAAATCAGCAGAACGGATAAGGAAAGAAGATGCTTGGGTTTCATTATGCAATCGTTTAAAATTTTTCGCAACGTTTTATTTCACGGTCACTTCGTCGAGGAAGAACCAGCAGGGGCAGCCTACGCCGTAATGCCACGGCGGACAGGTCTTGACGCCTTCGATTTCGACTTTGACATAGCGGGCCCGCACCGGCTGTGCGGCCGTGACGGCAGCCGGAACGAATTTCACGGGCACCGACTGGTCCTCAGGAAATTCCACCTGCCCGAACGGTGTCCAGTCCGCGTTGTCGGACGAAACGGAGTAGCGCACCGAACGGGGCAGCAGAATCCACTGGCCCAGCTGGTGCAGGAAATCGGTCTCGACCGTCGAGAAGGCCACGTCGCGGCCCAGATCGACGACGAAGGCGCCGTCCTTGCCCTCCCAGCCCGTCCAGCTCTCGACGAACGACGCGCCGCCGAAAAGACCGTCGGTCAGGGTCTTTTCGCCCGACGCCCGGTATTTCTCCGCAGGAGCGTCGATCCAGACGATCCGCGCGCCCAGCGCCAGATTGGAGTTCTCCGCAGGAAGATAACGTTCGCGGTAGAGCCGGCAGTATTCCTGCGGGCTGTTGTTGCGTTCGTTGAGCGTCTTCACGCCGAATTGGGTCACGTATTTCTCGAACGCGTCCAGCTCGCTCACCACGGCGCCGAGATCCTTGTCGGCCGTCGTGCGGGCGATTTCGAGGTTGGAGTACATCAGCGGCAGACGCGTCAGGCGCACGCGGCGCAGCAGGACGGAATCCCCCGCCACAGCCCGCTCGGCGCAGTCGAACAGCTCTCCGTAACGCTTGCGGCAGGCGGCGTTGAGCATGCCGTCCTTGTGCGAGACGGGAGAATCGTATATCCACAACCGCTGGCCGCCCGCCAGCAATGCGCCTTCGAGCAGTTTTTCGTACTGATAAATATAAGGCGCAGCGGGTCCGTAATAACCGCGCATGAAACGCAGCATGAGCGAATCGGTATCCTGATCGGGGTTCCACATCAGCTTGGCGACCACATAGGTGCGCATCTCCGAGAAATCGCCGCCGTACGAGCCGCCGATCTGCGAGAAGTGCATCGTGGCGTGGTTGCGACGGAAAAGCCCGATGTTGGGTTTGAGTATCGGAAAGTTGGGGAACGGAGCGACCATGTTGTCGAAATTGATGCCGTAGTCCCACACGAAGATATTGTCCGACAGGGCTGCCCACCCCTCCATCGCTTCGATGAACTCGCGGCCCGACGCATTGTCCGTAAGGGGCACTTCGCGGTCGCAGTCGATGTCGCACAGCATGATATTGACATTGGGCAGCGGCTTCACGTGCTTCGGGGGCTGCATCGTAAAGAGGTAGGCCAGCGTCGAAAACTCCTTGTCGGGGAAACGCTCCGCCAGCTTGTTCAGGAAGCGGACATAGTTGCCCGAAAGCGCGCCTTCGTGCCGGTTGACCTTCTCGCACTCCTCACAGCGGCAGTAGGTGAAATTGCTGTCGTTCTGGCTTATGGAGATGATGTTCATGCCGGGGTTGGCCCGGAAGATCGAATCGACTTTCGCCGCCACCAGTTCGAAGAGTTCGTCGTTGGTGAGACACCATTGGCTGGCGCGGCCGGGACGTCGTTCGCCGTTGATGAACGAGTAGTATTCGGGATGCTCCGCGCCGTAGACCGACGCCGGAAGCAGGCTGTTGAAGGTGTGCACCCACAACCCGCCGGCAAAGATGTCGCGCGGCTCCTCCAGACGCAGGGCCAGCCGGTACACGGAGTCCTGCGCCATGCCGTAGCCCTGACTCTGGCGATAGCGGAACGCCGGATTTTCGGCGAAGTCCATCGCCGGAAGCGTGACGGTCGGATTCCGGTCGAGGTCATAGACCCCGGCGGCGAAGTAATCCAGCCCCAAGTAACGTTCCAGCAGCGTCATGACGCCGTAAACCGCCCCCTTGTCGCCGCCGCTGCTGATGCGCAGCACGCCGTCCTGCGTGCGCAGGCGGAAGCCGTCCTCGGCAAGTCCCGCGGTGTCCGAAGCGCCGATCAGGATGTTGCCCTTGCGGGGCGTCACGTCATGCAGCAGGGGCAGTGTCGCACCGGTCGATTCGCGGACGAATCGCTGCAGCAGCTGCGCGGCCGTGAGATCGGCGGCAGTTTGCTGTGCCACGACGATCCGGGCCGCAGGTTTGCCGTTGCGGGTCAGCCGGGTCTGCGCCCGGACTCCGGACGAGACGAGCAGCAGCGACACAACGAATATCCAGCGGAAGAGTCTCATCTATTTGCGGTTTTGAAGTTCGAAAGTCAGCCGTCCGCCCCGCAGCAGCTCGTCGTGGCCGATGCGGTATCGCTTCAGCGGTTTGCCGCCGAGCGTCATCGAGCGGATATAGACCGCGCCGGAATCGGGACGCTTCGTCTCGATGACGAGTTCCCCGGCCGGATAGTATTTCCTGTCGAGCGTAACGGTCACCCGATCGAAAACGGGCGAGGTAAGCGTGTAATACGGCTCGCCCGGACAGTCGGGATAGAAGCCCATCATCGAGAAGACGGCCCACGCCGACATGGTTCCGGTATCGTCGTTGCCGGGAATGCCGTCGGGCGCGGTGGTGAAGTATTTGGCCAGCAGGCGGTTCACCTCGCGCTGCGTACGCCACTCCTCGCCCCGGAAATAGCTGAAAAGGTAGGGATAGGCGATGTCGGGTTCGTTCGCGGGATCGTAAAGCCCCTCGTCGAAGACCATTTGCAGCTTGGCGATGAATTTGCGCCGGCCGCCCATCAGCTTCGACAGTCCGTAGACGTCGTGCGGGACATAGAACGTATAGTTCCATGCCGAGCCTTCGTGAAAACCGGGGACCGGCTCGAAATTCTCGCCTTGCCGCGGATCGAACGGCGTCAGGAAACCGCCCTCCCCGGTGATCGGACGGAAAGTGCCCGATTCGGGACTGTAGTAGTTCTTATAGCCGAGCGAACGGTTCCGGAACAGCGCCGCGTCCTCCCTGCGGCCGAGCGAATCGGCCAGCAGCGACAGGGCATGGTCGGCGATGTAGTATTCCAGCGCGTGCGACACGGAGTTGTCGCCCGAAAGGTCGCGGGCGTAGAAGCCCAGCGGCACGTAGCCCTTTTCGACATAGGGATCGATGTCGGGGCGCATCCTGTTCTGCGCGCCGGGCGTCGTGGCCGACTTGCGCATCGCCTCGTAAGCGGCGTCCATGTCGAAATCGCGCAGGCCCTTCATCCACGTATCGACGATCACCGGGATGGCCGGATCGCCCTCCATGGTGAAGGTTTCGCGGCCGTAAAGCTCCCATTTCGGCAGCCAGCCCCACTCCTTGTACATGCCGATCATCGAACGCACCATTTCCAACTGGCGTTCGGGATAGACCAGCGTCATCAGCTGGTGCAGGTTGCGGTAGGTGTCCCAGAGCGAGAAGACCGTATAGCGGTTGCCCTCGGCGGTGCGGATTTCGGCGCTCTCCATCGCGGGGTATTCACCGTTGACGTCGCTCAGCACGTTGGGATGGATCAGCGCATGATAGAGCCCCGTATAGAAGACCTTCTTCTGCGCGTCGGTGCCGCCCTCGACGCGGATGCGGCCCAGATCGTCGTTCCACGAGCGGCGCGCCGCGGCACGGATGTCGTCGAACGAACGCTCCTGCTGCTCGGCTTCGAGGTTCAGGCGCGCATTCTCGACCGACACGAACGAAACGCCCATGCGGACTTCGAGCTGCTCGCCCTCCGTCGTATCGTAGCTGAACCACACGCCCACATCGTCGCCCGCGAGTTCACGGCCGTAGTGCGTATAGAGTTTGTAATTGCCGGCATCCTTGTCCCACTCGGCTTCGACGCCGTATTTGGGGGGCTGTTTCTTCCAGAATCCCGTGGCGGAGGGGCGTTTCGAGACGCGCATCACGAAATAGATCGGGAACACCGCCTGCGGGTTGTAGCAGAACGTGCCGAGCAGTTTCATGCCCTCGACCTCGGTGTCGCTCACACGGCGCACCCAAGCCCCCGATTCGTTGGTAAGGCCCTCGCCCAGATTGAGCAGGATATGGCTCTCGCCCGCCGGGAAGGTGTAGCGTTCGGCCGAGCTGCGCGGCGTGGCCGTCACTTCGGCAAGAACGCCGTATTTGGTGAGCCGGTTCGAATAGTAGCCCGGAGAAGCGGTTTCACCGGTGTACTTACTGCCGTAATTGCGGTAATCGACGTCGAGCGCGCCCGTGGTCGGCATCACCAGCAGCGATCCCAGTTCGGGGCACCCCACGCCGCTCAACGTGACATGGGCGAAACCCGTGAAGAACTTGTTGTGGAACTCATAGGGCGTGGACCACCAGCGGGCGTCCTTGTCGTAGACGTTCTCGTCGGAACCCATCACGTTGAAGGGAACCACGGACATCATGCCGTTGGGACACACCGCACCGGGGTTGGTCGTGCCGAAGTTGGTCGTGCCGACGAAAGGATCGACCCAGTCGGCAGGTTCCTGCGCACGCAGCGGTGCGCAGAAAACGGCTGCGGCGAGCGCAGCAGTTAAGAGCGTTCGTCGCAGCATCGTCAGAGAATATTGTTTTCCTTGGTAAACTTGACGATTTCGGGGATATAACCGAAGGCAAGGCCCGTGACGGTGTCGGCGCATCCGTAATAGACGGCGATCCGGCCCGTTTCGGGGTCATGGAGCGACGCGCAGGGGAACGTGACGTTCGGAACGTCGCCCGTCAGCTCGTAGATCTCGCGCGGCGAAATCAGGTACGGGCCGCTGCGGGCGATCGTCTTCCACGGCTGGTCGAGGTCGAGCAGCGCCGAACCGAACGCATAGACATAACCGTTGCACGAACGCAGCACGCCGTGGTAGAGCAGCAGCCAGCCCTCGCTCGTCTCGATGGGTACGGGACCTGCACCGATCTTCATGCACTGCCATGCCGACACCTCGAAGGCCGCGGGCGACATCACATGACGGTGGCGGCCCCAGAACTCCATGTCGGGCGACTCCGAGTAGAAAATGTCGCCGAAAGCCGTATGGCCGTTGTCGCTCGGACGCGACAGCATGGCGAAACGGCCGTTGATCTTGCGGGGGAACAGCACGCCGTTGCGGTTGAAGGGGATAAAGGCGTTCTCCAGCTGGTGGAACGTCTCGAAGTCGTCGGTCCACGCGATGCCGATCGTCGGGCCGTGGTAGCCGTTGCACCACGTCACATAATACTTATCCTCGATCTTGGCTACGCGGGGATCGTAACCGTAAACCCACTCGGCGATTTCGGGATCGGCGCCCACGAGTTTGAAATCCTCCTCGCAGATATCCCACTTGATGCCGTCCACCGAGAAAGCGGCGTGGATGCGCATGCGGCGGTTGGTGTCGTCGCAGCGGAAAACGCCCGCATAGTTATACTTGCCTTTCTTGAAGGGAATGACCGCCGAGTTGAAAATGCTGTTCGACGTCGAAAGCGCGTCGCGCGGGATGATCGGATTGGCCGAATAGCGCCACATCACTTCCTTGGAGCCGGCGGGACGATCCTCCCACGGCATATCCGGCATGGCCGGGCCTACGATTTTCAGGTTGTTGTCCATAGTTTTACGTTATCTGTTTATTCGTTGATCAATTCTTTGTCGATCTCCTCGGCCGTCACCTCTTCGGTATCGGGATGGGTGAAGGGAATGCGCGCGGCGAGCAGGAAGGCGGGAACCGTCGCCAGCAGCGCCCACATGAAGAAGTAGTGATAGCCGCCCAAACTGTCACAAAGCCAGCCGCTGATCATACCCGGAAGCATCACGCCGAGGTTGGCAAGCGACGACCCGAAGGCGTAGTGCGCCATCTGGTGCGGGCCGGGCGCCACCTGCTGCATGATGAAGAGCGTGAGTCCCACGAAGCCGAAGCCGTAACTGAAATATTCGAACACGATGGCCGCGCAGATCAGCACGGGGCTCGAAGGCTGGAACCACGCCAGCAGCGCATAGACCACGAACGGAACGTTGAAGATGCAGACCAGCGGGAACAAGGCGCGCCGCAGTTTGAGCCACGAAATGAAATAGCCGCCCAGAATGGACCCCACGACGAAGGCGATCACGCCGAACGTACCGTAATAGAGTCCGATCTGCTGTTCGGTAAGGCCCATGCCCTGCTGATCGAGCGGAGCGTTGAGGAACAGCGGCACGATCTTGATGACCAGACCTTCGGCGAAGCGGTAGAAGAGGATGAAGGCGAAATAGATCCAGATGTATTTCTTCTTGAAGAACTCCAGAAAGATGCGCTTCGTCTCGCGCATGGCGCCGCCGAAACTATCGGCGTGGGCCGTCGCGGCGCCGCCCGAAGGCAGCATGCGGATGTGGTACAGCCCAAGCAGGAAGAGAATGCCGCCGCAAAGGCCCATCACGGTCATCCACGCCTGCACGATTCCGACATGGTCCTTGAGCGCGCCGGCCAGATAGACCAGTCCGCCCATGGCGAAGACCTTAGCGATGTTGTAAAAGGCGCCCTGCCAGCCGATGAACTTGGCCTGCAGGTCTTTGGAAAGTTCGGTGATATAGACGCCGTCGGTGGCGATGTCGTGCGTCGCGCCGCTGAAGGCCACGACAGCCATCAGGGCGATGGCATAGGGGAAAAAGTTGGGAAGCGGAAGCGACAGGGCGACCAGCGCAAGTCCCAGACCCGAAACCAGCTGCGTGGCGACGACCCAGAATTTCTTGGTCCTGAACATCTCCATCAAGGGACTCCAGAAGGGTTTGAGCGACCACGGCAGGATAATCAGCGAAGTCCAGAGCGTAATGCGGGCATCGTCGATACCCAGCCCTCGGAACATCAGCGTCGCTACCATGTTTACGATAATAAACGGGAGCCCCATGGCAAAATAGACCGTGGGGACCCATGCCAGCGGCGATACTTTTCGGGAATTTGCAGACATCGGTTCTTTTCAGGTTAAGGTTAGAATTGATGCAAAGATAGTAAAACTTTTTGCAACCGCAGACGTTATTGCACCCCGTTCTGCGCCTTTGTTTCTATAAATAATACAATTTCACAAGACAGGTTACTAATCGAAATAACAAATTTTACATTCGAAACCGGAAAATCGGCCGAACAGGGCGCATGCACTCCGTCCGACCCGCCGGAAAGCACCGCCCGGACCGGAACACGCCCTAAGGCCCGGAAGAGCGGCGGACTCAGGAAAAACGGAAGACAGACTCAGGCAGGCGGAAGAAAAAAAGCTCCCTTATGGGAGCTTTATATGAAAGGCCATACCGGAGATCACTTCGCCTTGGCCTCGCAGTAGGCGCAGCGGCACGAGCCGTCGGGCAGGCGGTGGAAAAGCCGGTCGACATCTTCGGTCGCCGAGATACAGCGCCGGTTGGAGCACTCCATCTCATTGACGACGTAGTCTTCGCTGAAAACGGGAGTCTTCTCGAAGGGCTTGTTTTCGTCGGCCCAGCGCAGCAGCGTAAGGATCAGCGCCATGCGTACGAACTTGCCGTTTTCGACCTGTCGGAAATAGGCTGCGCGGGGATCGTTGTCCACGGCGCGCGTGATTTCGTTCACGCGCGGCAGCGGGTGCAGGATAATCATATCCTCCTTGGCGGTTTCGAGCTTTCCGGGATCGAGCACGAAGCTGTTCTTCACGCGGTCGAACTCCTCCTCGTCGAGGAAACGCTCCTTCTGCACACGCGTCATGTAGAGTATGTCCAGTTCGGGCATCACCTCCTCCATGGTCTCGACTTCGCGGAATTCGAGTTTCGAATTCTCGCTCATCTCGGCCAGCATGTAGTCCGGAAGACGCAGCTCCTGCGGGGCGATCAGGATCACCTTGATCCCCGAATAGCGCGACAGCGCCTTGATGAGCGAATGGACCGTGCGGCCGAATTTCAGGTCGCCGCAGAAGCCGATCGTCATGTTGTCGAAACGCCCCTTCTCGCGCTTGATCGTCAGAAGGTCCGTAAGGGTCTGCGTCGGGTGGCTGTGGCTGCCGTCGCCCGCATTGATGACCGGAATTCCGGCGTACTGCGAAGCTACGAGCGGCGCGCCCTCCTTGAAGTGGCGCATGGCGATAATGTCCGCGAAACAGCGGATCACGCGTACGGTGTCCGCCACGGTTTCGCCTTTCGACACGGACGACGAATTGGCGTCCGAAAAGCCGATGACGCTGCCCCCCAGCTCCATCATGGCGGAGGTGAAACTCAGGCGGGTGCGGGTCGAAGGCTCGTAAAAGAGCGTCGCCAGCTTGCGCCCCTTGCACGCTTCGCTGTATTTGGCGCGGTTGGCGATGATATCTTCGGCCAGCGCCACGATTTGTTCGGTTTCGGCCACCGTCAGGTCGGTCGGGTCAATCAGGTGTCTCATAGGTTGTTTCATTTATCAAAATCGGGGTTTGCAGCCGGCCGGCGGCATGCTGCGGATTGCACGCGGCGCCGACCGGAGTGCGGAGGGAGTGCAAGCCGCATTTCCATGCCCCCAAGCGAGGTGCGGAAAAGCGTCGTGCGATCCCGGCAAACTATTTTTCCATCCAGCTTTCGTCCGACGGATTGTCGCGGAATTTCAGCAGACGGGCCTTGTCTTCGGGCTTGATGTATCCCTCCTCGGCGGCCACTTCCACCAATGCGTCGAGATTCGAGAGACTGTAATTGACGACGTTCGCCTCTTTCATGCGGTCCAGTCCCTTCTTCATGCCGTAGGTGAAGATCGACGCCACGCCCAGCACCTCGGCGCCGGCTTCGCGCAGGGCGGTCACCACCTCGATGCACGAACCGCCGGTCGAGATCAGGTCCTCGATCACGACCACCTTCTGCCCCTTTTCGAGCTTGCCCTCGATCTGGTTGCCGCGGCCGTGATCCTTCGAACCGCTGCGCACATAGCCCATCGGCAGGTCGAGGATCGTCGCGGTGATGGCGGCGTGGGCGATGCCCGCGGTCGAAGTTCCCATCAGCACCTCGGCTTCGGGAAAGCGGGTGCGGACGATCTGCGCCAGCCCCTCTTCGACGTGTCCGCGCACGACAGGCGCCGTCAGCGTCAGGCGGTTGTCGCAGTAAATAGGGCTTTTGATGCCGCTGGCCCATGTAAACGGCTGTTCGGGGCGCAGGAACACCGCGCCGATCGAAAGCAGGTCTTTAGCAATTGATTTCTCCATGATATTCTGTAGTGGTTTATTCCAGCGCCGAACGCAAAATCTTCTCCACCTCCTCGGCATAGATGCCGCCCTCGTGGACCTTCACGCCATCGACGTAAAACGTCGGCACATAGTAGTAATCGAATGTGTCAGCCAAATCGGACTGCTCCGACTCCTCGATCATTTCGATCGCCACCGGCTGCAGTTCGGGGTGTGCGGCCTTGGCCTCTTCGATGTAACGCAGCACCTTGCGGCAGAAGGGACAGTTTTTCAGGTAGAAAAGTTTTACCGGTTTCATAATCGACTGTTTTTAATCGTGTTTAATCGCAAAATTCGCTTACGCACCTGCGGTACGCGGCCACGGGGTCCGCAGCGGCGGTGATCGGACGGCCCACGACGATGAAGTCGGAGCCGATCTCCCGCGCACGGGCGGGCGTGGTGACGCGCACTTGGTCCGCAACGTCTCCGTCTGCAAAACGCACGCCGGGCGTGACGGTCAGGAACTCTTTTCCGCAGGCTTCGTGCACCATGCCCGCTTCGAGCGGCGAGCAAACCACGCCGTCCAGCCCCGCGGCACGGGTGTTCTGCGCGTATTTGACGATCGTGTCGTTGATCGAAGCGTTGATAAGCAGCTCCTGCCGCATGCGCTCCTCGCTGGTCGAGGTGAGCTGCGTCACGGCGATCAGCAGGGGCCGCGTGCCGTCCTCGCGGGTAAGCCCTTCGAGGGCGTATTTCATCATCTCGACCGTTCCGGCCGCATGGACGTTGCACATATCGACGTCCAGACGCGACAGCACGGCCATCGCCTTCTTCACGGTGTTGGGAATGTCGTGCAGTTTGAGGTCGAGGAAAATCCGGTGGCCCCGGCGCTTGATTTCGCGCACGATGGCAGGGCCTTCGGCATAGAAAAGCTCCATGCCGATCTTGAGGAACGGTTTGCGCTCCTCGTCCCGGAACAGGTCGAGGAACTTGAAAGTGTCTTCCGCCGACTTGAAGTCGCAGGCGATAATTACGTCGTGTTGCATCATATCCGATTTTAACTTTATTCTACGATTCCTATAATGTCGCTCAGCCGCTCGATCCCCAGCCGCTCCATCTCGGCGGGCAGGGCTTCGACGATCTCCTTCGAGGCATAGGGATTCACCAGATTCGCAGCGCCGACCTGCACGGCCGTGGCTCCGGCCATCATCATTTCGATCACGTCGCGGGCCGTCGTCACGCCGCCGCATCCCATGACGGGTACGGAGCAGGCTTTGGCGACCTGATAAACCATCCGCACGGCCACGGGAAAGACCGCAGCGCCCGAAAAACCGCCCATCGTATTGGCGATCACCGCCTTGCGGCACCTCACGTCGATCCGCATTCCCAGCAGGGTGTTGATCAGGCAGATGCCGTCGGCACCGGCCTCTTCGCAGGCGCGGGCGATCGAGACGATGTCCGTCACGTTGGGCGACAGTTTGATATAGACCGGTTTGGTGGTCACGGTCTTCACCGCGCGCGTCACCTCGGCCGCACATTCGGGCGAAGTGCCGAACGACATGCCGCCGTGCCGCACGTTGGGGCACGAGACATTGACCTCGATGATGCCGACCTGCTCCTCGCGGTCGATCCGCTCGCAGCAATAGGCGTACTCCTCGATCGAGAAGCCGCTGATATTGGCGATCACGGGTTTATGAAAGAAGCTCTTCAGGCGCGGCAGCTCCTCGGCGATCACGGCGTCGATGCCGGGATTCTGCAGTCCCACGGCGTTGATCATCCCCGCCTCACATTCGGCGATGCGGGGCGTGGGATTGCCGAAGCGCGGTTCGCGCGTGGTGCCCTTGAACGAGAACGAACCGAGGATGTTGATATCGTAAAAATCCCGGAATTCGTTGCCGTATCCGAACGTACCGCTGGCCGGAACGACCGGGTTGTCCAGCTTCAGACCGCTCAGGGTGACGGACATATCCGGGGCAGGTTTTCCTGCCGGCCGGTTCTGTGCGATGAACTGCTTGCTTACCATATGATCTCCCCTTTCGTTAATACGGGTCCCTCCTTGCAGATGCGTTTGTTGCCGTATTTCGTTTTGCACGAACAGCCCATGCAGGCGCCGAAACCGCATCCCATACGCTCCTCGAACGACAGCTGGCCGTCCTGCGCGACCGAGTCGCACAGCGCGCGCAGCATCGGCAGCGGACCGCAGGCATAGAAGTAGTCGAAGTCGATGCCGTCGCCGGCGATGGCCGTCGTGACGAAGCCTTTCGTCCCGGCCGAACCGTCGGCCGTGGCGACATGCACGTCGCACCCCAGCGCCCGGAATTCGTCGGCGTAGAAGATCTCGTCCGCCGTGTTGAATCCCAGCACGACGCTCACCGGTTTGCCCTCCGCCAGCAGCGCTTTGGCCAGCTTGTAGAGCGGAGGCACGCCTACGCCGCCGCCCACCAGCAGGGGCCGCCGCGCATCGTTGGAGGTGTCGAAGCCGTTGCCGAGTCCCGTCAGCAGGTCCAGCTCCGCGCCCGCCGCCATGCGGCTCATCTGCTCCGTACCTCCGCCCACGACCTTATAGATGAGCGTGAGGGTCCGTGCATCGCAGTCGCACACCGAAATCGGACGGCGCAGGTAGCGGCCTTCGAGCGCGATATTGACGAACTGTCCCGGACGGACGATCCATTCGGTATCGCCCTCCAGCACCATGCGCCACACCGAGGCCGTCAGCGGCTCGTTCGCAAGAATCTTATAGATGCCTTTCTTATACATGTATTCCCTTTCGATTTTTGATCCGGAGAACAGCCCCCGCGCTTCGTTCGTTTCGCTCCGGACGGGACCGTATCCCGTTCGGAGCGAAAGAGGTGCGTACGGAAGGCGTCCTCACGCCGGAAATCACTTCGCGTCGATGGTCGAGACTCCGAAGGTGATCTCTTCGAGCACGTCCAGCAGCACCTGCACCGTTTCGAGCGCCGTGAAGATCGTCACGTTGTTCTCGACGGCCGTGCGGCGGATTTCGTATCCGTCGAGCCGGGTATTGTGCTGGTTGATGTCGATGGTATTGATCACGTAGCTCACGTGGCCCTGACGGAGCGCGTCGATGATCTCCGAACTGCCCTCGCTCAGCTTGCGCCGCGTGCGGGTGCGGATGCCGTGTTCGCGCAGGAATTCGGCGGTCCCGGTCGTCGCCTCGACGTTGAAGCCAAGGTCGTAGAAACGCCGCACGAGGGGCAGCGCCTGCTCCTTGTCGTGGTCGGCGATGGTGACGAAGATCGTGCCGTAGTTGCAGACGTTCATGCCCGTCGCCTGCAACGCCTTGTAAAGCGCGCGGGTGAGCTTGTCGTCGTAGCCGATGGCCTCGCCCGTGGATTTCATCTCAGGCGAGAGGTAGGAATCCATGCCGCGGATCTTGGCGAACGAGAAGGCCGGCGCCTTGACGTACCAGCGTTTCTTCTCCTTGCCGTATACTTCGGTGACGCCCAGTTCCTTCAGCGTCTTGCCCAGAATCACCTGCGTGGCGATATGGGCCATCGGGACGCCCGTCGATTTGGAGAGGAACGGCACCGTGCGCGACGAGCGGGGATTGACCTCGATGACGTAGACTTCGTCGTTGCCGTCGAGGATGAACTGGATATTGTAGAGACCGATGATGCCGATCCGCAGACCGAGTTTCACCGTGTAGTCGATGATCTTGTCCTTGGCCTTCTGGCTGACGCTGAAGGTCGGATAGACGCTGATCGAGTCGCCCGAATGGATACCCGTGCGCTCGACATGCTCCATGATGCCGGGGATAAAGACGTCCTTGCCGTCGCAGATGGCGTCCACCTCAAGCTCCTTGCCCATGATGTAGCGGTCTACCAGCACCGGCGAGTCGTCGTTGACCTCGACGGCCGTCTGCAGGTAGTGGCGCAGGCGCTCCTCGTTCGAAACGATCTGCATGGCGCGGCCGCCCAGCACGTAACTCGGACGCACCAGCACCGGATAGCCGATGCGGGCGGCGGCCTTCACGCCCGACTCGATGTCGGTGACGGCTTCGGCTTCGGGCTGCGGGATGCGCAGCTCCTCCATGATCTTCTCGAAGCAGCCGCGGTCCTCGGCGTTGCGGATGGCTTCGCAGTCGGTGCCGATGATGGGCACGCCCAGCCGGGAGAGCGGCTCGGCGAGGTTGATGGCGGTCTGTCCGCCGAGCGACACGACGATCGCCTTCGGTTTTTCGAGGTGGATGACGTTCATCACGTCCTCGACCATCAGCGGCTCGAAGTAGAGTTTGTCGCTGGTGGTATAGTCGGTCGAGACGGTTTCGGGGTTGTTGTTGATGATGATGGCTTCATAGCCCGCTTCGCGGATCGACCAGATGGCGTGTACGGTCGAATAGTCGAACTCGACGCCCTGACCGATGCGGATCGGACCGGAACCGAGCACCACGATCTTCTCCTTGTCGCTCACCTGCGACTCGTTCTCGTCCTCGTAGGTCGAGTAGAAATAAGGCACGTAGGAACTGAACTCGCTGGCGCAGGTGTCGATCATCTTGTAGACCGGGAAGATGCCGTTCTTCTCGCGCAGCAGGTACATGTCGTGCTGCGAGACGCCCCACAGCTGGCCGATGAACTTATCGCTGAAACCCATGCGCTTGGCTTCGCGCAGCACTTCGATATCCATCGGAGCGGCCTCGACGACGCGCTCGAATTCGACGATATTCTTGAACTTTTCGAGGAAGAACATGTCGATTTTCGTGCGGTTGTAGATCAGCACCAGATCGACGCCGCCGCGGATCAGCTGCGCGATGGCATACAGCCGGTCGTCGGTAGGCTCGGCGATGTATTCCAGCAGCCGGTCGTTCGTCCAGTCTTCGAACTTCTTGTGGTAGATATGGCAGACGCCGGTTTCGAGCGAACGCATCGCCTTCAGCAGGCTCTCCTCCATCGTGCGGCCGATCGACATCACCTCGCCCGTGGCTTTCATCTGCGTACCGAGCTTGTTCGACGCGTCGCTGAACTTGTCGAACGGGAAGCGGGCGACTTTAGTCACAACGTAGTCGAGCGTCGGCTCGAAGCTGGCGGGCGTATTGGCTAGCATGATCTCGTCGAGGGTGAGACCCACGGCCACCTTGGCCGTAACGCGCGCGATCGGATAACCGCTGGCCTTCGATGCGAGGGCCGAGGAGCGCGACACGCGGGGATTCACCTCGATCAGGTAGTATTTGAACGACAGGGGGTCGAGTGCGAACTGCACGTTGCAGCCGCCTTCGATCTTCAGCTCGCGGATGATCTTCAGGGCGCTGTCGCGCAGCATCTGGAACTCCTTATTGGTGAGCGTCTGGCACGGCGCCACGACGATCGAGTCGCCCGTATGGACGCCCACGGGGTCGATGTTCTCCATGCAGCAGATGCTGATGGCCGTGTCGTTGTGGTCGCGCATCACCTCGAACTCGATCTCCTTGTATCCCTTGATGCTCTTCTCGACGAGCACCTGATGTACGGGCGAAAGGAACAGGGCGTGGCGCATCATCTCGCGCAGCTGCTCCTCGTTGTCGGCGAAGCCGCCGCCCGTGCCGCCCAGCGTATAGGCGGGACGCAGCACGACGGGATAGCCGATCTCGGCGGCGACCTCGACGGCCTCCTCGACCGACATGGCGATCTTCGACTCGATCACCGGCTCGCCCAGCGATTCGCACAGCTCCTTGAAAAGCTCGCGGTCCTCGGCACGTTCGATCGACTCGAACGAGGTGCCCAGAATCTCGACCTGACACTCTTTCAGAATGCCCTTCTTGGCGAGCTGCACCGCGAGGTTCAGACCCGTCTGCCCGCCCAGTCCCGGCACGATGGCGTCGGGGCGTTCGAAGCGGATGATCTTGGCGACGTATTCGAGCGTCAGCGGCTCCATGTATACCTTGTCCGCAATATGCGTGTCGGTCATGATCGTGGCGGGGTTCGAATTCACGAGAATCACCTCGTAGCCCTCTTCCTTGAGTGCGAGGCAGGCCTGCGTGCCCGCATAGTCGAATTCGGCGGCCTGTCCGATGACGATCGGACCCGAACCGATAACCATTACCTTCTTTATATCTCTTCTCTTAGGCATTTTTACGCTCCTCCATTATTTTGGTAAACTTTCTGAACAAATAGCCGCTGTCCTGCGGACCCGAAGCGCTCTCCGGGTGATACTGCATCGAGAAAACAGCGTCGCCGACACACTCCACGCCCTCGGCCGTGCCGTCGAGCAGGTTTACGTGGGTCAGCTCCAGCCCCGTACCGGCCAGTGAATCGACGTCCACGGCGTAGCTGTGGTTCTGGCTCGTGATCTCGATCTTGCCGGTGGCCAGATTCTTCACGGGGTGGTTGCCGCCGCGGTGGCCGAACTTCATCTTCACGGTCTTGGCGCCGTAAGCCAGCGAAATGAGCTGATGGCCCATGCAGATGCCGAAGATCGGCAGTTTGCCGCGCAGCTGCCTGACCAGCTCGATCACGGGCGTCACGTCCTGCGGGTTGCCGGGACCGTTCGACAGCACGACGCCGTCGGGACGGAAGGCCATGATCTCCTCCAGCGTCGAGTCGAACGGCACGACCGTCACGTTGCAGCCCACGCGGTTCAGCTGGCGGATGATGTTGTACTTGATGCCGCAGTCGACCGCCACCACGTCGTATTTGTGGTTGGGGACGCGCGACATCCAGCGTTTCTTGCAGCTCACGCGCGAAACCATGTCGTGGGGAAGGGCGTACTCGCGCACTTTGCGGAGCGCCTCTTCGAGGGGCGTGTCCGCGCCGGTGATAATCACCTTCTGGGTGCCTTCGTTACGGATGATGCGCGTCAGGGTGCGGGTGTCCACGCCCCAGATCGCGGGAATGTCATGCTCCTCGAAGACCTCGTTCAGGGTCTTCGTATAGCGGAAGTTGCTCGGCGAGTCGTTGTACTCGCGCACGATCATGCCGCCGATGGTCGGAGTCTTCGTTTCGTAATCCTCGTCGGCCATACCGTAATTACCGATCAGCGGATAGGTCATCACGACCATCTGGTCCGTGTAGGAGGGGTCGGACATAATCTCCTGATACCCCACCATCGAGGTATTGAAGACGATCTCGTTAATGACCTCGCGGTCGGCGCCGAAGCCGTAGCCGTAAAACTCACGGCCGTTCTCCAAGACAATTTTCTTCGTAAATGGTTTCATCCTTATTTATTGGTTTTCATCGTTTCGTCCATATATGCTTCCCTGCCCCCGACGATGGTCAGCACGGCGCGGCCCTGCACCGGCCAGCCGGCGAAAGGCGTGGCGCGGCCCTTCGAGAGAAACGCCGCAGGGTCTATCTCGTACTGCGCGCCGAGGTCGAGCACCGTGAAGTCGGCTTCGCCGCCGACGTTCAGGCCGCCGCCCAGACCGAATATCCGGCGGGGATTGTCGGACATCAGCGCGACAAGCTTTTCGAGCGTGAGCGTTCCCGGCAACACCATATATTTATACATCAGCGGAAAAGCGCACTCCAAACCCACGATTCCCATGGCGCTGCCGGCCAGTCCGCGCGACTTCTCTTCGGCGGTATGGGGCGCATGGTCGGTGGCGATCACCTCGATCGTACCGTCCGCGACGCCCGCGATCAGCGCGGCGCGGTCTTCGCGGCTGCGCAGCGGCGGATTCATCTTGAAGCGTCCGTCCTCCTGCAAATCCTCGTCGCAGAGCAGCAGATAATGCGGCGCCGTTTCGCAGCTCACGCGCACGCCGCGGGTCTTCGCACGCCGCACCAGCTCGACGCTCTCCTTGGTCGAGACGTGGCAGACGTGATACTGGCAACCGGTCTTTTCGGCCAGCGCGATGTCGCGTTCCACCTGCTTCCACTCGCTCTCGGAGCAGATGCCCTTGTGCCCGTGCGCGCGGCAGTATTCGCCGTCGTGGATATATCCGCCCCGCAGCAGGTCGTCCACCTCGCAGTGGGCCACGACCGGCCGGCCGGCTTTTGCCACCCGGCGCATCGCCTCCTCCATCAGTTCGTCGGACTGCACGCCGCGGCCGTCGTCCGAGAAGCCGACAACATCGGGCGCGAGGGCCGCGAAATCGACCAGCTCGCCGGCGCCCCGCTGCCCCATCGTGATACAGCCGTAAGGCACGACCCGCACCACGGCGTCGCGGCGGATGATCTCGGTCTGCGCGCGGAGCGTATCGGGCGCATCGGGCGCAGGGTTCAGGTTCGGCATCGAACAGACCGTCGTATATCCGCCCCGTGCGGCCGCAGCCGTTCCGGAGGCGATGGTCTCCTTCTGCGAAAATCCCGGTTCGCGCAGGTGGACGTGCACGTCCACGAGTCCGGGGATCACATGCCGGCCGCCGAGGTCCACGGTCCGGTCGGGCGCGGCGCCTGCGACGGGCACGATGCGGCCTCCCTCGACGGCGAACTCCCCGGCCGCAAAACGGCCGCCGGTGTAGATCGCGGCATTGGTATAAAGTGTCTTCATCCGTACGAGCGTAAAAAAATAGGGCAACCGAAACAGTTACCCTAATAAAACAAAATTACCGAAAACCGGAGACACGTCGCCCGACCAATAGTCCTGCTGCCAGAATGCCTGCGCTGACGATATGAGGGGGTTACAATTCATAGGTATTCGGAATCGCTGTAATTGAGGACAAAGGTAGGACATTTTTACGGGGCGTGCAAAACTTTGCCGGAAAAATTTTCAACAATCCGCACACACCGGGCCGGGCCGCGGATTCGTCCGTCCATGCCGCTGCGCCCCGCACTCCCGGTGCAGGAAGGTCTCCGCACACCCCGACCTAAAATAAACAATACGCGCCCTGCGACAAAAAAGCACAATTATTTCTACCGATGACGAAAAAATTTCATTATATTTGAAACGATCTTCATGTCAAACTTTAATCCCATTGTTATGAGACAGTTTTATGCACTGCTATGCCTGCTGCTATTCAGCGGCGCATGCTCGGAAGACGACACCCCGAATCCGGCGGTCAAATTCAGTTCGCCCGATTCGGATGTCAAAATTTCACAAGATGGAACCTCTGCCGCGATAACCGCGACACACCATGCAGGCCAGTTCGTCCTCACCATGGAAAAGAATTTCGAAGCCGTGCCGGAATCCGACCGGTCGTGGTGTACGGCCGTCCTGTCGGGGGATCGACTGACGGTCGAAATCGAAGAGAACGCCGAGGAGCTGCGCAACGCCGCAATCTCCATCATGAACGGCGAAAGCGTCATCGGCAAAATCACGGTCGAACAAGGCATCGCGCCGACCCTGAGTCTGGAAAGCAATACGGCGGAGTTCACCAACGAGGGGGGGGAATTGACCCCATCACGGTAACCACGAATCAGGAGCGATGGGACGCCGCCTGCGACGCAGGATGGATAACGATCTCCAAAGAGGGCGACAAACTCCGCCTCACGGCGTCGCCCAATCCCGACGGCGGAAACCGGCCGGCCGTGGTGACGGTCACCACCGGCTGCAAGGACAACCCCGCCGAGGTGTCGGCCGCCATCAACGTCACCCAAGGTCCTCCGTCGCTCATCCTCGAATACACCGTCCCGGCAGGCGGCAAGATCATACTGCCGCTCTCCGGCGCCATCGACTGCACGGTCGATTACGGCGACGGATACAGCGAGAAACTCGCCCTGACCCTCAACCCCGCGACGGGCAGCCTGATAAATTACGAATATGCGGAAGCGGGCGTCTACGAAGTGTCCGTATCCGGTTCGGTGGAACAACTCTACAGCCTGCAGGGACACTCCGAAACCTCCCGCAGCTACCTGACGGCCGTCAAACAATGGGGCAACGTAAACCTGACCTCGATGTACTATGCGTTCTACCTCTGCTCCAACCTGAAAACGCTCCCCGAAAACACGACCGACTCGTTCGCCGAGGTAACCACGTTCAAATACGCATTCGAAGGCTGCAGCGGCCTGCAAACCATTCCGGCCTCGTTGTTCAGCGGCTGCGACAAGGTCACCGACGTATTGGGATGTTTCACCAAATGCGCCTCGCTCACGTCGGTTCCCGAAAATCTGCTCGCCCCGCTCAAAAACGTCACGTCGCTGCAAAGCTTCCTCGCCCACTGCAAGCAGCTCAAAACCATTCCGGCCGGATTTTTCGCCCGAAGCCCTCAGATCACGACGCTGAAATACACCTTCTCCGGAAATACGGCCTTCGAAACGCTGCCTGCGGGCCTGTTCAAGGGGCTTGCCAACGCCACGAACTTCGAGGAGACTTTCTACGGCTGCACCGCACTCAAAGAGATTCCCGACGAATTTTTCGCAGGATGCACGTCGGCCGACATTTTCCGAAGCTGTTTCTTCGGCAACAAAGCCCTGACGAAAGTGGGCAGAAACGTATTCAAAGGGTGTACCAACGTCACATCCTACAAATGGCTTCTGGCAAACTGCACCGAACTTGTGAGCGTTCCCGCCGACATGTTCGACGACAGCCGTAAGGTCACCGACTTCAGCGGCACATTCCGCGATGCGGCCAAACTCGCCGTCGAATCGCCCTACACGACCATCGACGGCGTGAAAGTACACATCTACGAACGTTCGCTCCACCCCGACGCATTCACCGCGCCGAAGAGTTTCGGCACCTGCTTCCGCGGATGCACGGCGCTGACCGACTGGGACGCGATCGGCAGCGGCTACGCCGCATGGACCAAATAACCCTCCTGCCTTCCGACAAAGTAGAGGCGGCTCCGAAATTTCGGAACCGCCTCTGTTTCTCGCACGCAGGGCGCGCCTGTCATTTTCCCGGTTGGGACAGCCCTACTTGACGATAATCAGGTCCACGCCCGCCTCCTCGACGATGGCGACCATCTGTTCGGAAATCCGGTCGTCGGTAATAATGACGTCTATGTCCTCCAGCGCGCAGATGCGTCCGAAGCCGCGCTGTCCGAATTTCGAAGAGTCGGCCAGCACGATATTCTGCGACGACGCCTTCATCATCTTGCGCGTGAGCTTCGCCTCGTCGATCGTGGAGGTCGTGATGCCGTGTTCGAGGTCGATGCCGTCCACACCGAAGAAGAGTTTCGAACAGATGCAGTCGTCGAGTGAACGCGCGGCCTCCTCGCCCAGCACCGATAGCGACTTCTTGTGCACCGTGCCGCCCAGCTGCACGACATTGACATTCTCCGCCTCGTTGAGCAGCACGCCCAGCCGCAGGAAGGGCGTAACGATGTTCAGGTGATGCCACTGGCGCGCCTTGATCTCCTCGGCAAAGGCATAGATCGTCGAGCCGGAAGCGACGATGATCGAATCGTTATCCTCCAGCAGTTCGAGGGCGCGCTGGGCGATAAGCCGCTTGGAGTCGCGGTTGATGTTGTCCTTGACATGCACGTCCATATCGGCCACATGGGGGTTGGCGGGACGGGCGCTGCCGTGCACTTTGTAAAGCAACCCTTTGCTTTCCAGTATCTTGACATCCTTGCGGATCGTCACTTTCGTAACCCCCAGTTCGTTGGCGACGTCGGTAATACGCACGAACCCGTATTTGTTCAGGTTATCGAGGATGTATTTGTGTCGTTCGGCAATACTCAGCATATCACTCTGTCTTTTAGCAGTTAATTGAACAAAGGTAACAATTTTTTTCTCAGATTTCAAAATAAAGTGTCCGAAACCGCAACCGGCTCCGGACACTTTCGAACCCGAAAGTCCATATCGTTTTCCCGTACGGGACAAACACGTCTAATCATGCTCCGGTTCGGCATCGTAACCGTCGGCGCGGGCGCCCCACATCAGCAGAAAAACCAGCATGCCCACGACGGCCATGCCGAGGATGCCGACATAGGCCCAGTTCCAGCCGTAATGCTGCGCCACATAGCCCAGTCCGACACCCGAAACGACGGTGCTCGCGTAACCGAACAGACCCGTAAGGCCGTTGGCCGTCGCGGCGGCGTTCTTCGTAGCCTGATTCGCCGCGGCGATGCCGATCAGCGCCTGCGGACCGTAGATGCAGAAACCGGCGGCGCAGAGGGTCGTGAAGAGCAGCCAGACGGGAGCGTCACCGGGCAGCTGCCAGAAGAGGAAGACGAAAATCGCGGCTCCCGCCATGCAGAATACGCAGGTGCGGTGGGCACGGCCTTTCAGCCACCTGTCCGTCGCCCAGCCGGCGACCAGCATGCCGACGATGCCCGCAATCTCGAACATCGCCACGAGCCAGCCGGCGTGCTCCATGCTGACGCCCTTCGACTGGCTCAGCAGCGAAGGCCCCCAGTCGAGGACCGAAAAGCGGACGACATAGACGAAGAAATTGGCAAAACCCAGAATCCAGATCAGCGGGTTCTTGAAGACATGCTTCATCAGGAACGCACGGTGCTCGGCACCTTTGGCGGCTTTCTTCTCCTTCCTGACCTCGGTGCCCTCCAATTCGGGAAGCCCCACCGACGAGGGCGTGTCGCGCAGGAAGACTACAAGCCCGACAGCCCCTGCGAACGAAATGGCGGAGGGAATCCAGAAACACCATTTCCACGCCCCGGCATGCGCGGCGGCCGCCATGACGCACTCCATACCCGCGGCGTCACCGGGCTGTACGCCCAGATTGGCGGCCATGGCCGCCACGGCGTCGGGATCGGCCGAGACGTTCATGCCCAGCGTACCCATGATATACCCGCAGAGGATCACGACCAGACCGGCCCCGATCGAGTGCGAGGTATTCCACACCGACATCTTCGTCGCCAGCTGCGTGGGCGGAATCCAGTGGGTCAGCAGACGGGCGCAGGGCGGAAATCCCGTTCCCTGCAGCAGGCCGTTTATCACCCACATGATACCCATGAAGAGGATCATCGTATTGGTGAACTGCGAACCGTCGTGCTGGCCCGTGATCCAGTAGGAGACGTCTTCGCCGAATCCGAAGGCGAAGTTGGCCAATGCGCAGAGCGCAAGTCCGACAGCCATGTACCAGCGGGCGTTCATCCGGTCGGCCAGAATGCCGTTCACGAAACGCGAAAGTCCGTAGACCACGCCGTTCAGGGTCAGGAAAATTCCCAGACTGGTTTTCGAGATCCCCAGATCGGCCTCAAGGCCGGGCATGGCCAGCGAAAAGTTTTTACGCACGAAGTAAAAGAGCGCGTAACCGATCATCGTGGCGACGATCGTACGGGTCTGCCAGTACTTGAAGCGCTTGGTTTGTTCAGGAGTCATTTCGGAATGAAAGTTTAGTAGTTTCCAGTTGCAAAGTTACTACAAAAAAGTGAAATGCGGAAAGATATAGTGATAGAATTGAGTTACAAGGGTTTTGGTTGAAGTGGCGATAATCCGTGAAGCCATTACAATCCCTGCCGAAGCCAAATCCTGACGCCGCTACGTTACTTGTTCGTAACCATGCCCGAAAATGCGACAAACGGGTACGAATAGCGAAACAAGGCTCTAAGGAATAGTGAGTTATCCATAACTCATGCGAAAAATCAGGTTACGGAAAAAGATTGCGCCGTTCCTCCCCGTTTTGCGTACCAACACCGGACTCTTCACCAACTAATTTTGAAACCCAAAAATTAAGGACAATGAAGAGTACATTTTCAGTAATCTACTACCTCAAGCGTCAGGTAGTGAAAAAGGACGGGACAGTTCCCGTCATGGGACGCATCACGGTGGACGGCAGCCAGACACAGTTCAGCTGCAAACTGACTGTCGATCCGAAACTGTGGGACACCAAAGGTGGACGTGTCACGGGCAGAAGCACGGCGGCACTCGAAACGAACCGTATGCTTGACAAGATGCGGGTACGCATCAACAGGCATTATCAGGAAATCATGGAGCGTGACAACTTCGTCACGGCGGAGAAGGTGAAGAACGCCTTTCTCGGACTGGAACACCGCTACCACACGCTGATGCAGGTGTTCCGCCAGCACAACGAGGACTACGAGAAGCAGGTGGAGGCAGGCATGAAAGCCAAAGGCACGCTGCTGAAGTACCGCACCGTTTACAAGCACATGCAAGAGTTCCTCGACATCCGCTACCATGTGAAGGACATCGCCCTAAAAGAGCTTACCCCGGCTTTCATCTCCGACTTCGAGATGTTCCTGCGCACGGACAAGCACTGCTGCACCAATACCGTGTGGCTGTACGTCTGCCCGTTACGGACGATGGTATTCATCGCCATCAACAACGAGTGGCTGACGCGCGACCCGTTCCGCGAGTATGAAATCAAGAAGGAGGAAACAACACGCAGTTTCCTGACCAAAGATGAGATCCGCCTGCTGATGGAGGGGAAACTGAAAAACGCCAAACAGGAATTGTACCGCGACCTCTACCTGTTCTGCGCCTTCACGGGGCTGTCGTTCGCGGATATGCGCAACCTTACGGAAGAGAATATCCGCACCTACTTCGACGAACACGAGTGGATAAACATCAACCGCCAGAAAACGGGCGTGGTGTCCAACATCCGCCTGCTCGACATCGCCAACCGCATAATCGGCAAATACCGGGGACTGTGCGGGGACGGCAGGATATTTCCCGTTCCGCATTATAACACGTGCCTTGCCGGTATCCGTGCCGTCGCCAAGCGTTGCGGCATCACCAAGCATATCACGTGGCATCAGAGCCGCCACACGGCAGCCACGACGATATTCCTCTCCAACGGTGTTCCCATCGAAACGGTCAGCTCCATGCTCGGACACAAGAGCATAAAGACGACGCAGATTTACGCAAAGATAACCAAAGAGAAGCTCAATCAGGACATGGAGAACCTTGCCGCAAGATTGAACGGCGTCGAGGAATTTGCAGGTTGCACCATCTAAAAAGAAAAGCCATGAAACGTGACACAATCATCATCGAGGACAAGGCAGTCAGCGTAACCGGTAACGACGTGTGGATGACCGCCACCGAAATAGCCGGATTGTTCCATACGACCGTCCCGGCAGTGAACGCCGCCATCAGAGCCGTCCGCAAGTCGGACGTGCTGAACGACTACGAGGTGTGCCGCTACATGCAGCTTGAAAACGGGCTGCACGCGGACGTGTACGCCCTTGAAATCATCATCCCGGTCGCTTTCAGGGTGAATACCTACAACACCCACCTGTTCCGCACATGGCTGGTGGGAAAGGCACTCTCACAAGAGAAACGGCAGACATACGTGATGTTCATACAGAACGGAAAAGCCGGGTATTGCTGATTGCACATACCCCATAAGACAAGTAAACGGGTAGCACCACAAAAGGTGTCACCCGTTTACTTTTTCATGAAACCGCCTCACTCCAGCGGCTTGCGGTAGTTCGCTTCCAGTACCCCGCGCAGCCCCGTTTCCGGGTAAAGCACCTTCCCTCCCAAAAGTATGAAGGGCAACACGCGGTTGTTGCGGTATTCCTGCAAGGTGCGCCGGCTCACACGGAGCAGTTCCGACACCTCGCCGTCCGTCAGGTAACGTTCCCCGTCCAGCGGAGGACGGTAGCTTTCCAGAAATGCGGACAGCCATTTCGAGCCTTTGCGCATATCCTGCACCACAGAGGCTATCGGCTCGTCTTCCATCGTAAAAACATCGTTGTTCTCGTTCATCATAACTTCGGATTCAGTGGGTGAATAAATCAAATCATCTGCCGTGCGGATAGAGCGTGCCGACAAGCGGTATCAGCCGCTTCACCTCCTCTGGCTTGTAATAGAACCTGCGGTTTATCTGCGAGTAGCCGATAAGCCGCCTGTCACGCAGCGTCTGCAACGTGCGCGGGCTTATTCTCAACTGCCCGCAGACCTCCTCGCCCGTGAGCCATCTTTCCATGCGCCCCGTGTCGCTTTTGCGCCTCAGGGCGGCGACCTTCTCCGAGAGTGCGCCGAATGCCGCCACCATCATCTCGAAAGTCTTTTTCTCGATAGATACTATTTCCATATTCATGTCATTTAGAGTTTGCCGCAAAGGTAACGAAACGGCATACAAGACGTATCGTTTTCCGCTGAAAGGCTGCCTGTTGCGCCGTTTGACCGGGTTACGGAGCCATCTTCCGCAAAAATCTTACGTGAGTCACGTAGTGAGTTGTTAAAGCCCCTTTTGTTTATTGCCGAATTTTGTCGCAGAAACAAAAAGAAAGGACTGAACATGAAAGTGATAACAATGGAAAGTTCCGCCTACAAGGAGATGATGGCGCAGATTGCGAACATCGCAGGGTACATCCGCGAGGCAAGGGACGAGAAGAAACGGAAGCGGGAAACCGAAGACAAGCTGCTTGACACGGCACAGGCGGCGAAGATGCTCAACGTGAGCAAGCGCACCATGCAGCGTATGCGCACCGACCACCGTATCGAGTATGTGGTGGTACGCGGAAGCTGCCGCTACCGCCTTTCCGAGATACTGCGGCTATTGGAGGACAACACAGTAAGGAACGAGGAAGGGACAATAGACACCCTGTTCCACAACCACACGCTGCGCACGGGCGGCAAACCAAAAGGAAGGAGGACATAGGTCATGGAACTGCTCACACGAAACAACTTCGAGGGCTGGATGCAGAAGCTGATGGAACGGCTCGACCGTCAGGACGAACTGCTGCTGGCGATGAAGGCTGAGGGGAAACAGCCCACTATCACGGAAAGCATCCGCCTTTTCGACAATCAGGATTTGTGCATGTTGCTCCAGATAAGCAAACGCACCCTCCAACGCTACCGCAGCGTAGGCGCATTGCCCTACAAGACGCTGGGCAAGAAGACCTATTACAGCGAGGAGGACGTGCTGACATTCCTTTCCAACCATATCAAGGACTTCAAAAAGGAAGATATAGCCTTCTACAAGGCTCGTATCCATAATTTCTTTCATAAATAACCCATTAAAACATTTTTCAGATGGCAAAGAAAAAAGACGAAAAGGACGTGCTGGTAGTCCGTGACGAGAAGACAGGCGAGATCAGCGTGGTAGCCGGGCTGAACGCGGACGGCACACCCAAGCGCACCCCCGCAAAAGCGGAGAACGCGCAGAGTTTCCTGCAATTCGACCGACATGGCGACGTGCTGGACAACTTCTTCAAGAACTTCTTCCGGCAGTGCAAGGAACCCAGCCGCTTCGGTTTCTACCGCATTGCGGCAGACCAAGCTGAAAATCTCTTAGAGGTGATGAAGCAACTGCTGAAAGACCCCGAAGCGAACAAGGAGCTGCTCGCCCCTCACAAGGTGGACACCTCCGACTATGAGAAGAAGGTGCAGGAAGAGATGGCAGCACAACAGACAGAGAAACAAGAACCTCAAAAACAGGAGAACATGGAACAACGGAAAGAACAGCAACAGGACAAATCCGAACAGATGCAGGGCAAACGTGGCTACCAGCCCATCGACGAGAGTAAAATCAACTGGCAGGAGCTGGAGGACAGATGGGGCGTAAAGCGGGACAACCTTGAAAAGTCCGGCGACCTTACGAAGATGCTCAACTATGGCAAGTCCGACTTGGTAAAGGTCAAACCGACCTTCGGCGGCGAATCATTCGAGCTGGACGCCCGCCTCTCCTTCAAGAAGGACGGTGAGGGAAACATCAGCCTCGTGCCGCACTTCATCCGCAAGGAGCAGAAGCTGGATGAGTACAAGGAACACAAATTCTCCGACAATGACCGGAAGAACCTCCGCGAAACGGGCAATCTCGGTAGGGTCGTGGACATTGTGGACAGGGAAACGGGCGAGATCATCCCCTCCTACATCAGCATCGACCGCAAGACGAATGAAATCACGGACATTCCGGCAAGCAGGGTGCGCATCCCGGAGCGCATCGGCAAGACGGAAATCACCACGCAGGAGCGGGACATGCTCCGCGCCGGACTGCCCGTACGCGACAAGCTCATCGAGCGCAACGACGGCAGAAAGTTCGTCACCACCCTGCAAGTGAACGTGGAGCAGCGCGGCGTGGAGTTCGTGCCGGGAACCGGCAAGTCGCCCCGTACCGCACAGACACAGGAAACCAAAGGCGACACATCGAAAAGTCAGGCGCAGGGCGGGGAAAATGCCGCACAGACCAAGAAGGAGCAACGCCGCAACACGTGGACGAACGAGGACGGCAGCATCCGCCCCATCAGCAAATGGAGCGGCGTGAGCTTCACCGACCAGCAGAAAGCCGACTATGTGGCGGGTAAAGCCGTGAAGCTGGAGAACGTGACCGACAAGCAGGGCTTCCATGCCACGATGTATATCAAGTTCAACCCGGAGAAGGGACGCCCGTACCGCTACGACACGAACCCTGACAATGCACAGCAGGTTGCTCCGTCCAACGAGAGCCGCACGCAGGTGGCGGTGAACAACGATGGCAAGACCAACGAGGCTACAAAGAATCTGAGAGAGCCGTTGCAGAAAGGTCAGACCAACCCGAAGGACGCCCGCCAGCAACAGCAGCAGGAGAAGCCGCAGAAGAAAACGGGCAAGGGCATGAAAATGTAATCCCGTGTCCGCCACTGAATCCAAAATAAAATCCAAAGTATCAACAAAAAAGAAGAAGACATGAAGACAATCATTGCAGAAAAGCCCTCCGTGGCACGTGAAATCGCCCGCATCGTGGGCGCGACAAAGAGAGAGGAAGGATATTTCGAGGGAGGCGGTTATGCCGTGACATGGGCATTCGGACACCTCGTTCAGCTTGCCATGCCCGACGGCTACGGCGTGCGCGGATTTGTCCGTGACAACCTCCCGATTATTCCCGACACATTCACGCTCGTCCCCCGTCAGGTCAGGACGGAGAAAGGTTACAAGCCCGACAGCGGCGTGGTGTCGCAGATAAAAGTCATCAAAAGACTGTTCGACACAAGCGAACATATCATCGTGGCGACCGATGCCGGACGCGAGGGAGAGCTTATCTTCCGCTACCTCTACCACTATACGGGTTGCACCACTCCTTTCGTGCGCCTGTGGATCAGCTCTCTCACCGACAAAGCTATCCGCGAGGGACTGCGGAAACTCGAAGACGGCAGCAAATACGACAACCTCTACCTCGCCGCCAAAGCGCGGAGCGAATCCGACTGGCTCGTGGGCATCAACGGCACACAGGCGTTATCCATCGCCGCCGGACACGGCACGTATTCCGTGGGGCGGGTGCAGACACCAACGTTGGCTATGGTATGTGAACGCTACTGGGAGAACCGCCGCTTTACGTCCGAAGCATTCTGGCAGCTCCATATCGCAACGGACGGTTGCGACGGCGAAGTCGTGAAATTCTCATCCTCCGAGAAATGGAAAGAGAAAGAACCGGCGATGGAACTATATAATAAGGTAAAGGCGGCAGGTTGCGCCACTGTCACGAAAGCCGAGCGCAAGGAGAAGACGGAGGAAACTCCCTTGCTCTACGACCTGACCACGCTCCAGAAAGAAGCCAACGCCAAGCACGGCTTCACGGCGGAACAGACGCTTGAAATCGCGCAGAAACTCTACGAAAAGAAGTTGATAACCTATCCGAGAACGGGAAGCCGCTACATCCCCGAAGACGTGTTTGCCGAAATTCCCAAACTGCTCGCTTTCATCGGCACACAGCCCGAATGGAAAGACAAGGTGCGGGCAAAAGCCGCCCCGACACGCCGCAGCGTGGACGACGGCAAGGTGACAGACCACCATGCCCTGCTCGTCACGGGTGAGAAACCGCTCTTCCTCTCCAAAGAGGACAATACCATCTATCAGATGATTGCCGGGCGCATGGTCGAGGCATTCTCTGAGAAATGCGTCAAGGATGTGACCACTGTCACGGCGGAATGTGCCGGAGTGGAGTTTACCGTAAAAGGCAGCGTCGTGAAGCAAACCGGATGGCGTGCCGTCTATGGCGAGGAAAAAGAGGAAATTACCATCCCCGGCTGGCAGGAAGGCGACACGCTGACACCGAAAGGCTCGTCCATTACCGAAGGAAAGACCAAACCCAAGCCGCTGCATACCGAAGCCACCCTGCTCTCGGCAATGGAAACGGCGGGCAAGGAAATTGAGGACGACGCACTGCGGCAGGCGATGAAGGACTGTGGCATCGGTACTCCCGCCACACGCGCCTCCATCATCGAAACGCTTTTCAAGCGCGGTTACATGGAACGCTGCAAGAAGTCGCTTGTTCCCACCGAAAAAGGACTTGCCCTCAATTCCGTCGTCAAGACGATGCGCATCGCCGATGTTGCCATGACGGGCGAATGGGAAAAGGAGCTGGCGCGTATCGAGCGCGGGGAACTGTCCGACGACACCTTCCGCAAGGAGATAGAGGCGTACACACGTGAGATAACCTCCGAACTGATCTCGTGCGACAAGCTCTTCGGCAGCCGTGACTCCGGCTGCGCGTGTCCCAAGTGTGGCACGGGCAGGATGCGGTTCTACGGCAAGGTGGTACGCTGCGACAACACGGAGTGCGGACTGCCCGTGTTCCGGCTGAAAGCGGGACGCACCCTGTCCGACGATGAAATCAAAGACCTGCTCACCGAAGGGCATACCAAGCTGCTCAAAGGGTTCAAGAGCAAACAGGGCAAGAGTTTCGATGCTGTTGTCGCCTTTGACGGGGAATATAACACGACTTTTGTGTTCCCGGAGGCTAAAAAGGACAAGAAATTTTCAGGACGGAAGAAATAGTATTAACTTTGCCACTTGTTCAGAGTAATGAATTGTTCTTCGATACCGGATTACACTCATACTTTGGATTTAGTGGTGGCACTCGGAGGGATACCGAGTGCCTTTTTCTTCCTTTTTCCAACCGATTATCCCGTTAATTATCAATCCGCTAAATCCAAAGTAATGAACAACAAGAAGAAAAACGAGGGTCAGACCGACTTTTCCTATTACGGTCTGTACCTGCTGGACTATCTCCGCACGAACAAGTTTGAACAGGCTGACGACACCGCTTTCATACGGGAACGGGCCGACCGTGCCGCCGAAACGTATGAGAGGGCACGGCTTGAAGGCTATCCCGCCGATGGTGCGCAGGAACTGGCGATGGACACGCTGCTGCGCGGGCTGCATTATTCCCGTTACGCCATCCTCCGCGAAGTCGTGGAAAACGAGTTTGCCGATGAAGTGCCGGAAGAGAAGCGTGAAGCCTTTGTCCTGAAACTGCTGCCGCTTGTCGGCAACGTGTTCTCCGTCTATGACCTCTCGGATGACAATTTCGCCCTGTCTTCCGATTACGACCTGCTCTACACGGAGCTGACGGGAGCAACCGTCCTTTACTTAGACGAATATGGCGTTTAACCGCAAACAGAAACTGCGGGACAACATCGAGGCGATACGGACGGCATTCATCCTTGACAGGGAAAATAGGACAGCGACAACCGAAGAGCGTGCCATACTTCAAAGGTACTGCGGTTTCGGCGGTCTGAAATGTATCCTCAACCCTGCAAAGGAACTGACGGATGCCGTCCGGTGGGCGAAATCCGACCTCGAACTGTTCGCCCCGACGGTGGAGCTGCACAGGCTTATCCGTGAGAACAGCAAGGACGAAACAGAGTACAAGCGGTTTGTGGATTCGCTGAAAGCGTCCGTGCTGACCGCTTTCTACACCCCCAAAGAGATAACCGACACCATCGCGGACGTGCTGGCAGATTACAGCGTCCGCCCCGCCCGTATGCTCGAACCGTCGGCAGGTGTCGGCGTGTTCGTGGATTCCATGCTGCGGCACAGCCCCAATGCGGATGTGATGGCTTTCGAGAAGGATCTGCTCACGGGTACAATCTTGAGGCATCTCTATCCCGACCAGAAAATGCGCACCTGCGGTTTTGAGAAAATCGAAAGACCGTTCAACAATTATTTCGACTTGGCGGTGTCCAACATTCCGTTCGGTGACATTGCCGTGTTCGACGCGGAGTTTCAGCGGAGCGACTCTTTCGGCAGACGCTCCGCCCAGAAAACCATCCACAACTATTTCTTTCTCAAAGGACTGGATGCCGTGCGTGACGGCGGTATCGTGGCGTTCATCACCTCGCAAGGGGTATTGAATAGCACCAAGACCTCCGTGCGTAACGAGCTGTTCAGTCAGGCCAATCTGGTATCCGCGATACGCCTGCCCAACAACCTGTTCACGGACAACGCGGGCACGGAGGTGGGCAGTGACCTGATTGTCCTGCAAAAGAACCTCAGCAAGAAGGAAATGTCGCAGGACGAGCGGCTGATGACCGTGATACAGACGGACACGAAAACCGCCCTGACCGACAACGCCTATTTCATCCACCACCCGGAACGCATCGTGCATACGATGGCGAAACTTGACACAGACCCCTACGGGAAGCCCGCTATGGTTTATCTGCACGAGGGCAAGGCAGCAGGCATCGCCGGGGATTTGCGCCGTATGCTCGACGAGGATTTCCATTACAGGCTTGCCATGCGCTTGTATTCGGGTTCAATCCGGCAGGCAGGAACGGAAGAAAAAGTTGCCGTTCAAAATAAAGTAGAGCGTCCTGCCATAAAATTGGAAACAGTATCCTCGGCGCAGACGGTGGAAACTCCGACAGAAAAGCCGCAACCCGCAGATGAAAAGCCGGAGATAGAACCGCGCCCGCAATATTCCGCAGGCGTGCAGCTCACCCTGCTTGACCTCTGGGGGATGACGGAAGAGGTCAGCCAACCGAAAACCTCCAAAAAGAAAAAGACGGTGAAAAAGGCAGTTACGGCAAAGTCCACTCCGCCCAAACCGAAAGTCACGGTTACACCGACAGCTCCAACTGCAAAACCCGCAATGGAGAATAAGGAGGTGAAAGCGGAGAACACCGCCAAGCCTGCCGACCCGGACGACATCTATGCCACACTGGACTGGGATACCAATCCTCCCATCAACGGTTTCTATGAAATGATGATGGGTTTGACGCCGGAGCGTAGGAAAGAACTTCGGGAACTGGCAAGGCAGCATAACGAGAAACAAGTGGCGGAAAAGACGGAAGTGAAAGCCGTGCCGGAAACTTCCCGTGAGCAGCCACGACAGGAGGAAACACAGCCGGAGGCAGTCGCCGCACCTGCCGTTACAGATACCCCATCGGAAGCGGTGGGGACTTTCCTTTTCCCCGACATCGAAGCGGAAAAGCCGAAGGAGGAAGTCGTGGACCTTTCTCCGCGTGCCTACCACCGCACGCCGGAGATGCACCTGCGCGAAGGGTCGCTGGTGGCTGACCGGGGGCGTCATAACATCGGCTACCTGAAAGACATCACGCCATACGGGGCGACATTCCAGCCGCTCGACCTGAAAGGATACCAGAAGGAAAAGGCGTTGTTGTATGTGTCGCTGCGTGACGCCTACGAGCGTCTGTACCGTTATGAATCGCTCCGGCGCGAGGCAAATGTTCCGTGGCGAGAGCATCTGAATACCTGTTACGATGAGTTTGTCATGCGCTACGGCAACCTCAACGCCAAGCAGAACGTGAAGTTAGTGATGATGGATGCGGGCGGGCGCGACATCCTTTCGCTGGAACGGATGGAAAACGGAAAGTTCGTCAAGGCGGACATCTTCGAGCATCCTGTTTCCTTCGCGGTGGAGAGCCATGCCAACGTAGGCTCTCCCGAAGAAGCCCTGTCTGCGTCGCTCAACAAATATGGTACGGTCAATCTCGACTATATGCGGGAGATAACCGACAGCACGGCGGAGGATTTGCTCACTGCCCTGCAAGGGCGCATCTACTACAATCCGCTCGTGACCGGTTACGAAATCAAAGACCGTTTCATCGCCGGAAATGTCATAGAGAAAGCGGAACGCATAGAGGCATGGATGGGTGACAATCCCGAAAATGAGCGTATGCCGGAGGTGAAGCAGGCGTTGGAGGCTCTGAAAGATGCCGAGCCGCAGCGCATCGCCTTCGAGGATCTGGACTTCAATTTCGGGGAACGCTGGATTCCGACGGGTGTCTATGCCGCCTACATGAGCCGGCTGTTCGACACGGAGGTGAAAATCGCCTATTCCGCAAGCATGGACGAGTTTTCGGTGGTGTGCGGCTACCGCACCATGAAAATCACGGACGAGTTTCTGGTGAAGGGGTATTACCGGAACTATGACGGTATGCACCTCCTAAAACACGCCCTGCACAACACCTGCCCTGACATGATGAAGTCCATCGGCAAGGACGAGCATGGCAACGACATCAAGATGCGCGACAGCGAGGGAATACAACTCGCCAACGCCAAGATTGACGAGATACGAAACGGCTTCTCCGAATGGCTCGAAGAGCAGTCGCCGCAGTTCAAGGAGCGGCTTGTGACGATGTATAACCGCAAGTTCAACTGTTTCGTGCGCCCGCGCTACGACGGCTCCCATCAGACCTTTCCCGACCTCAACCTGAAAGGGCTGGCAAGCCGGGGTATCAAGAGCGTCTATCCCTCACAGATGGATTGCGTCTGGATGTTGAAACAGAACGGCGGCGGAATTTGCGACCACGAGGTGGGAACCGGTAAGACGCTGATAATGTGCATCGCCGCGCATGAGATGAAGCGTCTGAATTTGGCACACAAGCCGATGATTATCGGGCTGAAAGCCAACGTTGCGGAGATTGCAGCCACCTATCAGGCGGCATATCCCAACGCACGTATTCTGTACGCTTCGGAGAAGGACTTTTCGACCGCCAACCGTGTGCGCTTCTTCAATAATATAAAGAACAACGACTACGATTGCGTCATCATGTCGCACGACCAGTTCGGCAAGATACCGCAGTCGCCGGAATTGCAGCAGCGCATCCTGCAAGCAGAGCTTGACACGGTGGAGGAAAACCTCGAAGTGCTACGGCAGCAGGGAAAGAACGTGTCGCGGGCGATGCTGAAAGGATTGGAGAAGCGCAAGCACAACCTTGAAGCGAAGCTGGAGAAGGTGGAACACGCCATAAAGTCACGCACGGACGACGTGGTGGATTTCAAGCAGATGGGCATCGACCACATCTTCATAGATGAGAGCCACCAGTTCAAGAATCTGACTTTCAACACGCGCCACGACCGTGTGGCGGGATTGGGAAACAGCGAGGGAAGCCAGAAGGCACTTAACATGCTCTTTGCCATACGCACCATACAGGAGCGCACAGGAAAAGACTTGGGTGCGACCTTCCTCTCCGGCACGACTATCAGCAACTCACTGACTGAATTGTACCTGCTGTTCAAGTACCTGCGCCCGAAGGAGCTGGAACGGCAGGACATAAGGTGTTTCGACGCTTGGGCGGCGATATTTGCCAAGAAGACGACGGATTTTGAATTTAACGTGACGAACAATGTGGTCCAGAAGGAGCGTTTCCGCTACTTCATCAAAGTGCCGGAGCTTGCCGCCTTCTATAATGAAATCACGGACTACCGCACGGCGGAGGATGTGGGCGTTGACCGTCCTGCCAAGAACGAGATACTGCACCATATACCGCCCACGCCGGAACAGGAGGACTTCATACAGAAACTGATGCAGTTCGCCAAGACGGGCGATGCCACCTTGTTGGGCAGGCTGCCGCTTTCGGAAACGGAAGAAAAGGCGAAGATGCTCATCGCCACGGACTATGCCCGGAAAATGGCACTCGACATGCGCATGATAGACCCGAATTACGAAGATCATCCCGACAACAAAGCGAGTCACTGTGCCAAGATGATCGCGGAGTATTATCAAAAATACGACGCCCAGAAAGGCACGCAGTTCGTTTTCTCTGATTTGGGGACATACCAGCCGGGCGACGGGTGGAACGTCTATTCGGAAATCAAGCGCAAACTGACGGAGGACTACGGTATACCGCCAAGCGAGGTGCGCTTCATTCAGGAGTGCAAGACCGACAAGGCGCGGAAGGCGGTGATAGACGCCATGAACGCCGGGACGGTGCGTGTGCTGTTCGGCTCTACCTCTATGCTCGGAACGGGTGTGAACGCCCAGAAACGGTGTGTGGCTATCCATCATCTCGATACGCCGTGGCGACCGTCCGACTTGCAACAGCGTGACGGACGCGGAGTTAGGGCAGGTAATGAGATTGCCAAACATTTCGCCGGGAACAACGTGGATGTAATCATCTACGCGGTGGAGAAGTCACTGGACAGCTACAAGTTCAACCTCCTGCACTGCAAGCAGACTTTCATAAGCCAGCTCAAAAGCGGTGCGATGGGTGCGCGTACCATCGACGAGGGGGCAATGGACGAAAAATCGGGCATGAATTTCTCGGAATACATGGCGTTGCTCTCCGGCAATACCGACCTGTTGGACAAGGCGAAACTGGAAAAGCGGATCGCATCGCTCGAAGGGGAACGCAAGTCGTTCAACAAGGGCAAGCGTGATTCGGAGTTCAAGCTGGAGTCAAAGACCGGCGAGTTGCGCAACAACACGGCTTTCATAGATGCCATGACGGAGGACTGGAACCGCTTCCTGTCGGTGGTGCAGACCGACAAGGAGGGCAACCGCCTTAATATAATAAAGGTGGACGGAGTGGATTCCGCCGATGAGAAGGTCATCGGAAAGCGTTTGCAGGAGATAGCCAAGAATGCCACGACCGGAGGGTTGTACACGCAGGTCGGTGAACTTTACGGTTTTCCGATAAAGGTGGTGAGCGAAAGGATACTCAAAGAGGGATTGGAGTTCACCGACAACCGCTTCGTGGTCGAGGGGAACTACAAGTACACCTACAACAACGGGCATCTGGCGATGGCTGACCCGTTGGCCGCCGCCCGCAACTTCCTCAACGCGATGGAGAGGATACCCTCCATCATCGACCAGTACAAGGCGAAGAACGAGGTGCTGGAGATGGAGATACCGCAGTTACAGGAGATAGCGGGTAAGGTGTGGAAGAAGGAGGACGAGCTGAAGCAGTTGAAGTCCGAACTTGCCGCCCTTGACCGAAAAATTCAGCTGGAGCTTGCGCCACCCACGCCCGAAGTCGCAGAAAAGGAGAATGAAGGGCAACAGCTCAAGCCGGAAGCGGAAGATGTGAGGAACAGGCAGGCGCAATATCCCGAAAATGCACCGCCGCAGATACGCAGTCCGGCGGATAGTATCGTTGCCAACCATGTCATAATCGGGCGTCCGGGACTGTATGCCAAGGAGGAAACCCGGTCCAAAGGATTGAAAATATAACCTAAGGAATTTTATCTGAAGTATTAATAAGGGCTATCCCAAAAGGTCTAAAAGTAAATTTTATCCTTTCTGCAAGTATCTATAGGATGGCAACTGCATTTTTTTCTTTTTGGGCAGCCCTTATTAAAATTTATTCTTATTTTAGGTTATATACATTCATGTCCATTTATGTAAAAAATTCCTGCTGACCTTGTTTATGTCTTGTCAGTCACCATTTGCAAAACCATATTTGACCCTCAAAGAGGCTGAATTTGATAAGTAACTTGCTACATACTCATAATAAGGAGCTAAATAGAACACGAATGGGAAATACACAAATGCTAAACTAAAGAAGATATTGGCCAAAATAAACGCTATACCGAGAGAGAAACTTGATTTTTCAACTTCCTAAAACGGTGTTGTTCAAACATTTCTACTTATTTGTACTTGCCAGTTGAACCTACGCTTCCCTAATAAAATGTCTATGGTAAAAAGTTAAAAAATCCTCCCACTTTTGTTAGATATATTTTTTTGTGTAATTTTGTAATCGTTATGCGGCAGTAATAATATACATATTAATACGAGTTAGTAATCCTGTAGTTCTCATATGCTACGAGGAGGTATTAAAAGGTGCGTTTCGACAATGCATCTACTGTAGTATATTATTGCTTAATCCAAATGAATATTATAAATTTAGGAATTCTTGCTCACATTGATGCAGGAAAAACTTCCGTAACCGAGAATCTGCTGTTTGCCAGTGGAGCAACGGAAAAGTGCGGCCGTGTGGATAATGGTGACACCATAACGGACTCTATGGATATAGAGAAACGTAGAGGAATTACTGTCCGGGCTTCTACGACATCTATTATCTGGAATGGAGTGAAATGCAATATCATTGACACTCCGGGACACATGGATTTTATTGCGGAAGTGGAGCGGACATTCAAAATGCTTGATGGAGCAGTCCTCATCTTATCCGCAAAGGAAGGCATACAAGCGCAGACAAAGTTGCTGTTCAGTACTTTACAAAAGCTGCAAATCCCGACAATTATATTTATCAATAAGATTGACCGTGCCGGTGTGAATTTGGAGCGTTTGTATATGGATATAAAAACAAATCTGTCGCAAGATGTCCTGTTTATGCAAACTGTTGTCGATGGATCGGTTTATCCGGTTTGCTCCCAAACATATATAAAGGAAGAATACAAAGAATTTGTATGCAACCATGACGACGATATATTAGAACGATATTTGGCGGATAGCGAAATTTCACCGGCTGATTATTGGAATACGATAATCGCTCTTGTGGCAAAAGCCAAAGTCTATCCGGTGCTACATGGATCAGCAATGTTCAATATCGGTATCAATGAGTTGTTGGACGCCATTTCTTCTTTTATACTTCCTCCGGCATCAGTCTCAAACAGACTTTCAGCTTATCTCTATAAGATAGAGCATGACCCCAAAGGGCATAAAAGAAGTTTTCTTAAAATAATTGACGGAAGTCTGAGACTTCGAGACGTTGTAAGAATCAACGATTCGGAAAAATTCATCAAGATTAAAAATCTAAAGACTATTTATCAGGGCAGAGAGATAAATGTTGATGAAGTGGGTGCCAATGATATCGCGATTGTAGAAGATATAGAAGATTTTCGAATCGGAGATTATTTAGGTGCTAAACCTTGTTTGATTCAAGGATTATCTCATCAGCATCCCGCTCTCAAATCCTCCGTCCGGCCAAATAAGCCCGAAGAGAGAAGCAAGGTGATATCCGCTCTGAATACATTGTGGATTGAAGACCCGTCTTTGTCCTTTTCCATAAACTCATATAGTGATGAATTGGAAATCTCGTTATATGGTTTGACCCAAAAGGAAATCATACAGACATTGCTGGAAGAACGATTTTCCGTAAAGGTCCATTTTGATGAGATCAAGACTATCTACAAAGAACGACCTATAAAAAAGGTCAATAAGATTATTCAGATCGAAGTACCACCCAACCCTTACTGGGCCACAATAGGGCTGACTCTTGAACCCTTACCGTTAGGGGCAGGGTTGCAAATCGAAAGTGACATCTCCTATGGTTATCTGAACCATTCTTTTCAAAATGCCGTTTTTGAAGGGATTCGTATGTCTTGCCAATCTGGTTTACATGGATGGGAAGTGACAGATCTGAAAGTAACTTTTACTCAAGCCGAGTATTATAGCCCGGTAAGTACACCTGCTGATTTCAGACAGCTGACCCCTTATGTCTTCAGGCTGGCTTTGCAACAGTCAGGTGTGGACATTCTCGAACCGATGCTCTGTTTTGAGTTGCAGATACCCCAAGTAGCGAGTTCCAAAGCTATTACAGATTTGCAAAAACTGATGTCTGAGATTGAAGACATCAGTTGTAATAATGAGTGGTGTCATATTAAAGGGAAAGTTCCATTAAATACAAGTAAAGACTATGCCTCAGAAGTAAGTTCGTACACTAAGGGCTTAGGCATTTTTATGGTTAAGCCATGTGGGTATCAAATAACAAAAGACGGTTATTCTGATAATATCCGCATGAACGAAAAAGATAAACTTTTATTCATGTTCCAAAAATCAATGTCATTAAAATAATGGAGCGGTCAGGAAATTTCTATAAGGCAATACGGTTGGGATATATACTTATCTCCATTCTTATCGGATGTATGGCATATAATAGCCTCTATGAATGGCAGGAGATAGAAGCATTAGAACTTGGCAATAAAAAAATAGACGAGCTCCGAAAAGAAATAAACAATATCAATATTCAAATGATAAAATTTTCTCTATTGGGTGAAACAATACTGGAATGGAACGATAAAGATATCGAGCATTACCATGCACGGCGTATGGCAATGGACAGTATGCTCTGCCGTTTCAAGGCCACCTATCCAGCAGAGCGCATCGATAGTGTGCGCAGTCTTTTAGAGGATAAGGAACGACAGATGTTCCAGATAGTCCGGTTAATGGATGAACAACAATCTATTAACAAGAAGATAGCCAATCAAATTCCGGTTATTGTACAGAAAAGTGTGCAGGAACAGTCCAAAAAGCCAAAACGAAAAGGTTTCTTAGGCATATTCGGCAAAAAAAAGGAAGTAACTCCAGCAGTATCAACCACTATCCTTCATTCGGTCAATAGAAACGTAATCAGCGAACAGAAAGTGCAGGATCGCCAATTGTCGGAACAAGCCGACAGCCTTGCAGCTCGTAATGCAGAACTTAACAGACAACTGCAAGAATTGATTTGCCAAATAGAAGAAAAGGTACAAACCGAACTGCAAAGCCGGGAAAACGAAATAGTTGCCATGCGTGAAAAGTCATTTATGCAAGTAGGCGGTTTAATGGGATTCGTTCTTCTATTGTTGTTAATTTCCTACATCATCATACATCGTGATGCAAAAAGCATTAAACAATACAAGCACAAGACAACTGATTTGATAAGGCAACTGGAACAATCCGTACAACGGAACGAGGCACTGATAACGTCAAGGAAGAAGGCGGTACATACTATCACCCATGAACTGCGCACACCGCTGACAGCAATAACAGGCTATGCCGGACTGATACGGAAAGAACAGTGTGAGGATAAGTCCGGGCAGTATATCCAAAACATACTGCAATCCTCCGACCGTATGCGGGATATGCTTAACACTTTGCTTGACTTCTTCCGCCTGGACAACGGCAAGGAACAGCCCCGTCTGTCACCCTGCCGGATTTCAGCAATCACGCACACACTTGAAACGGAGTTCATGCCTGTTGCCGTGAACAAAGGGCTGTCCTTGTCCGTGAAGACTGGACACGATGCCATTGTATTGACCGACAAAGAGCGAATAATACAAATCGGGAATAACCTGCTGTCAAACGCTGTCAAGTTCACAGAAGAAGGCGGTGTTTCTTTGATTACTGAATATGATAATGGAGTTCTGACACTGGTCGTTGAAGATACAGGTACAGGCATGACAGAAGAGGAACAGAAACAAGCGTTCGGTGCGTTTGAACGTCTATCAAATGCCGCCGCAAAGGAGGGTTTCGGGCTTGGGCTTGCCATAATGCGTAATATTGTGTCGATGCTTGGCGGAACAATCCGTTTAGACAGCAAGAAAGGGAAAGGCAGTCGTTTCACAGTTGAAATTTCTATGCAGGAAGCTGAAGAACAGCTTGGATATACAAGCAATACACCTGTTTATCATAACAATAAATTCCATGATGTTGTCGCCATTGACAATGATGAGGTATTACTTCTGATGCTGAAAGAGATGTATTCCCAAGAAGGAATACACTGCGACACTTGCACCGATGCTGCGGCACTGATGGAAATGATACGCCAGAAAGAATACAGCCTGTTGCTGACAGACTTGAATATGCCCGATATAAACGGTTTCGAATTGCTGGAACTGTTGCGTTCGTCCAACGTGGGCAATTCACCAACAATCCCGGTGGTTGTGGCAACCGCTTCGGGCAGTTGTAACAAAGGGGAACTATTGGCAAAAGGCTTTGCCGGATGCCTGTTCAAACCGTTCTCCATATCGGAACTGATGGAGGTTTCCGACAGGTGTGCCATAAAAGCGACACCGGACGGGAAACCGGACTTTTCCGCCTTATTGTCCTATGGCAATGAAGCCGTCATGCTGGAAAAGTTGATAACTGAAACAGAAAAGGAAATGCAGGCGGTACGGGATGCAGCAAAAGAAAAAGACCTGCAAAAGCTGGATTCCCTGATCCACCACCTGCGCAGTTCGTGGGAGGTGCTCCGTGCCGACCAACCGCTGAATGTACTTTACGGATTGCTTCGTGGCGATGCTCTCCCGGATGGTGAAGCGTTAAGCCATGCCGTGACTGCCGTGCTGGATAAGGGAGTGGAAATAATACGGTTGGCAGAAGAGGAAAGGAGAAAATACGAAGATGAATAAGACAAAAATAATTGTGGTGGAAGACAACATCGTGTATTGCGAATATGTCTGCAATATGCTGTCACGGGAGGGCTACCGCAATATGAAGGCTTACCACCTCTCAACCGCGAAGAAACATCTGCAACAGGCAACAGATAATGATATCGTGGTTGCCGACCTGCGTCTGCCTGACGGCAGTGGCATAGACCTTTTGTGCTGGATGCGAAAGGAGGGAAAGATGCAGCCCTTCATCATTATGACCGACTACGCCGAAGTTAATACCGCCGTGGAAAGCATGAAACTCGGCTCGATAGACTATATTCCCAAACAGCTTGTGGAGGATAAACTTGTCCCCCTGATCCGTTCCATACTGAAAGAACGTCAGGCAGGACAACGCCGTATGCCTATATTCGCCCGTGAAGGTTCCGCCTTTCAGAAAATCATGCACCGCATAAGGCTGGTAGCCGCCACCGATATGAGCGTGATGATATTTGGTGAGAACGGCACGGGCAAGGAGCATATTGCCCACCTGTTGCATGACAAGAGCAAACGTGCAGGCAAGCCATTTGTGGCGGTGGACTGCGGTTCACTCTCCAAAGAGCTTGCACCGTCGGCTTTCTTCGGACACGTCAAAGGTGCATTTACAGGTGCGGACAATGCCAAGAAAGGATATTTCCATGAGGCGGAAGGCGGCACGTTGTTTCTGGACGAGGTAGGAAACCTCGCGTTGGAAACCCAACAGATGTTGCTCCGTGCCATACAGGAGAGGCGGTATCGCCCGGTCGGAGACAAGGCAGACCGGAATTTCAATGTCCGCATCATCGCTGCTACCAATGAAGATTTGGAGGTATCGGTGAATGAAAAGCGTTTTCGGCAGGATCTTCTGTACCGCCTGCACGACTTCGGGATAACCGTTCCTCCGTTGCGTGACTGTCAAGAAGACATTATGCCGCTGGCAGAGTTCTTCCGTGATATGGCAAACAGAGAGCTGGAGTGTAGCGTGAGCGGGTTCAGTTCCGAAGCACGTAAAGCGTTGCTGACACACGCATGGCCGGGCAACGTGCGGGAACTTCGGCAGAAAGTTATGGGTGCTGTATTGCAGGCGCAGGAAGGTGTTGTCATGAAAGAGCATCTGGAACTTGCCGTGACGAAACCGACCTCTACTGTCAGCTTCGCCTTGCGCAATGACGCGGAGGATAAGGAGCGGATATTGCGTGCGTTGAAACAGGCAAACGGCAACCGGAGTGTCGCCGCAGAACTGCTCGGCATAGGCAGGACAACACTATACAGCAAACTTGAAGAGTATGGACTTAAATATAAATTCAAGCAATCATAGCCCGTAATTCACTGAATTTGGCTATCTTTGCATAACATTTGAGAAAAACGGCGATTGGCAGGAGCTTTTCGCCGCCAACATATAGGATAAGACCGCAAGGCGTTTCAAGCGAAAATCTGGTAAATTGGAACTACGGAGACGATTGCGTGATGCTTATGCTATGCTTACGCATAGCGTGCATTCACGTACTCTCCGTAAAGGCTTTACCAGAGCCATCGCTTGAAGGTAGTGTGAATTGCACGCTACTTTTTTACCCTTGCCTAACGAAAGGAAACGATTATGGGTAAAGTTCAGATTCTCGCCGTACTGACGATGGACGGATGTCTTTCTTCAGAGTTATATGATAAAGCACATCAGGATTTGTGCCTTGACCGTTGCGGTCTTGATGAAATCAGGAAGAAAGCCTTTTACCGTGTGACACCGGACTATTCCATTTCAATGCTGCACGAATGGAGAAAAGACTGCACAAACATCCGTTACCTCGCGGAAGCCACACCGGACACGGCAGACTATATAAACGGACTGCTGCGGATGCACGCTGTGGATGAAATCATACTATACACCGTTCCTTTCATATCCGGAAGCGGACGACATTTTTTTAAGTCGGCTCTGCCAGAGCAACACTGGACGCTTTCCTCTTTGAAAAGCTATCCCAACGGTGTATGTCGCATTATCTATATCCTTGATAAAAAAGCAAGATAGCCAAAATGTGCGGCAAGCATACATTTCTATTTTCAGGAATAGAATAAATGTTCCGATTACAAACAATTTAAGTCGGAGATAATTTGTCCTTGTGAAAAAATACTGAATTTTATACCTCTGAAATCCAGCACTTTGTAAAATTGAGTGTTGGATTTTTTATTTTCTGCCGCGTTTTTTGCCAATTATATTCATGTGCGCACGCAGAAAACAAAGTGTAATTTTCAAAATTGACAGAACCATGAATTATTTCTTGCTGGCGGAAACCGACTTTTTCCGCCTGATAAACGAAGCCGGCGACTGCAATATGGAAACGGCATACACGGCTTTCGCCACCCAAGTGATCGAACTGTGCAACGGCGGCATGGACATGAACCTTACCGTCATCGCGCTTGCCTACATCGAAATCGAGTTGCAGCACCATCCCGTACGTAATCTGTCAGAAGAAAAAAGAGAGATTGCCGCCTACGTCAGCAAGGCTCTGTCTTTCGTAAGAAAGATGCAGAAATTCCTTGCCACGCCCCAAGTGCCACCACTAATATCCGCCAACAACGCAACAGAAACCACCGCCAGCCTTCTTCAATGGACGGGCAATGCCATCGACCTCGTGGAACTTATCTACGGCATAGACGTGATGGGCTGCATCAACAACGGCAATATGCCGCTCAAACAGCTCGCCCCACTTCTCTATAAGATATTCGGGGTTGATTCTAAAGACTGCTACCGCTTCTACACTGATATCAAACGCCGGAAGAACGAAAGCCGCACCTATTTCATTGACAGGATGCAGGAAAAACTGAACGAGAGAATGTTGCGTGATGAGGAGTTGGAGCGGATGAGAAAATAAAAAAATATCCATTACATATGAGAAGACAGGAATACTCGTATCCTGTCTTTTTATTTTCATTTAATTATATATTAATTAGCACAATATATGTGAGTTTTTCATTCCTATAAGGACAAATTTCAGAAACGTATGTCTGGTAAATTATTGAGTCATCATAGTATGAACATATATCATTACTAAAAACAATGAAACAACTTCCATAAGATTGTGGTTGTAAAAATCGCCATTTAATAGCCCGTTTTTTTTGTAAAATTCGCCAATTAAAAAAATATGATTATCTTTGCATTATATTTTATAAGGTATGGAAACAGTAAATAGAATACTTCAAGAGAAGATTACAGCACGAATCGCGCCCAATAAAGCAGTACTGATTTTTGGTGCTCGCCGTGTTGGTAAAACGGTAATGATGCGTAAAATTGTGGACAACTATTCAGGTAGGACGATGATGCTCAACGGCGAAGACTACGACACATTAGCACTATTGGAGAATCGCTCAATAGCCAATTATCGGCATTTATTGGATGGTATTGATTTGCTGGCTATTGATGAGGCACAGAACATACCACAAATCGGTAGTATTCTGAAGTTGATAGTTGATGAAATACCGGGAATAAGTGTCTTGGCAAGTGGTTCTTCGTCATTCGATTTGCTGAATAAGACTGGTGAACCGTTGGTCGGCCGCAGTACGCAATTTCTCCTTACACCATTCTCGCAACGGGAAATCGCACAGACGGAAACGGCACTTGAAACCCGCCAGAACCTCGAAGCGCGCTTGATTTACGGTTCCTATCCCGAAGTAGTAATGATGGAGAACTATGAACGTAAAACAGACTACCTACGTGATATTGTCGGTGCATACCTGCTTAAAGATATCTTAGCAATTGACGGCTTAAAAAATTCGAGCAAGATGCGCGATCTACTGCGATTGATAGCTTTTCAGTTGGGCAGCGAAGTTTCTTACGAAGAGTTAGGTAAACAACTCGGCATGAGCAAGACGACCGTTGAAAAATACCTCGACCTATTGGAAAAGGTCTTCGTTATCTATCGTCTGGGGGCTTATTCGCGTAACCTACGCAAGGAGGTTACAAAAGCTGGCAAGTGGTACTTCTACGACAACGGCATTCGCAATGCCATTATCGGGGCTTTCTCACCGCTGGCCATTCGGCAGGATGTCGGTGCGCTGTGGGAGAACTACATCATCGGAGAGCGGCGCAAAGCGAACTTCAATGAGGGACTGCACAGGGAGTTCTATTTCTGGCGCACCTACGACAAACAGGAAATCGACCTGATTGAGGAGAGTGCCGACAGTCTTACCGCCTTGGAGTTCAAGTGGGGAAATAAAATGCCGGCCGCACCGAAAGCCTTCCAAGAAGCCTATCCCTATGCCGAGTTTCATGTGGTAAATCGGGAGAATTATTTGGAGTTCGTATAATCAATAAATTACGTATATGGAAACAAAACTACAATCCAAACAGCAATATCCGCGGTTTATCCAAAATAAACCGTGTGGTATTGACAAATTCGATGGAGGTTCGCAAGAAAGGTTGGCAAAAACTATTGCTCGCCATTTTTGTCAGAATGATTCATTGGATGAGGAATGTACTTTACCTCGAATTATCGGCATCGAAGGTATTTGGGGATCTGGAAAATCCAACGTGGTTAAAATGTTGGAACGTGAATTATCAGACGACTATTACTTTTTTGAGTATGACGCATGGGGACATCAAGAGGACTTGCAACGCCGCTCTATATTGGAATTGCTTACAAGCAAACTTATTGATGATGGTATCCTATCTGGAAATGCAACAATAAAAGTCAAAGGTGGAGGTACGAAAACCGTATCATGGTCTGAAAAGCTGAAATATTTATTAGCCCGTAAAACGGAGACCGTAACCGAAAAATATCCCCTTATCAGTAATGGTATGGTTGCGGCATTTTTGGTTGCAGTTTTAACTCCGATATTTACATTTATTGCGTATGCAGTAAAACCTACACCCACAACATGGTGGTTTTCTTTATTGTCTATTATCATAGCTGCACTGCCAGTTCTTATTGCATTGTGCGTTTGGAAATGGGCATATAGCAAAGATCATAAATATGGATGGAGTTATATGTTAGCTATTTATCAAGATAAAGTCGAAAAGGACGTTTGCTATGAGACTTTGAGCGAAGACGAACCAACGGTTTACGAGTTCAAAACATGGATGCAAGACATTTCTGATTTTATCAAGGAAAAAGGACAACGTAAATTAGTCCTTGTTTTTGACAACATGGATCGTCTCCCCGCTGAAAAAGTAAAAGAATTATGGTCTTCTATCCATACGTTCTTCGCCGATAGCGGTTTTGAAAATGTTTGGGCTGTTATTCCTTTCGATGAAACACATTTAGCTTGTGCATTCGGAGATGAGACCGACGAACAAACGAAACAACTGACCAAGTATTTTATCAATAAAACTTTCCCTATTGTTTATCGTGTTGCTCCTCCTGTTATTACCGACTATCGAAGTATATTCAACAAACTGTTTGTTGAAGCATTTGGAGAAACAGAAAATGAAGCGAAAGAAACTATAAATCGGATATTCAGATTGGTAAATCCTAATGCCAATGTTAGGGAAATTATATCATATATCAATGAGATGGTCGCTCTTAAACAAGAGTGGTGTAACGAAATTTTGATGATAAACATAGCATTGTTCTGTTTGAAGAAGACGGATATTCTGGCAAATCCAGTAGAACAAATATTGTCCGGCGACTATCTGAATGGCATTCAAACAATAATTAACAATGATCTGCAAACACAACGCGAAATTGCAGCTTTGGTATATGGTGTCGATGTTGAAGATGCTCGACAAATTCCATTGAAAAAATATATTGAAGGCTGCATCAACGGAGAAGAAGACCACGACATAAATCAATATGCAGAGACTAATAAACAATTTGACACTGTATTAGAAGAAGTTATACAATGTATGGACAATGCGCTTATCGATAAGATTATACATTGTTTGCATAAATTAACTCGAAAGAGCGATGTTATTCTGCGTGTATGGCAAAGAATAGCACAATTGAAATTAAAAGAATCCATAGAGAAGCAGGTGTTCCCTGTCGAATACCAAGAACTGCTGTTGCATTTAGACACGGAAAGCCAAAACCATGTGATTGCTCAATTATATAAGAAGATAGTTCGGTTCAATGACTTCAATGGCGGCGACTATTTCAAAACGTTAGATGCAATAGACAGGTTTATTGCGCAAAATAAGTTGGCGTGCGATTTTACGTCATTGATTGAAGCAAAAACAGTCAAGCCAAATACATTTATCGATTATATTCAAGCTGCAAATGCAACAGATGCTGCCTATCGGGATAACGCGACAACTAAAGCATATAAATATTATCAAGTAGCAACAAATTCGGAGGCGCTCGATAATTATTTGGCAAACTTACTACCCGATAATTTCGACCATGCAGATATTGTAAAAACGTTAAAAGATAATTCTACCTATACGTTTCCAACGCTTTTGCAAGCGATCACGAATTGCATTGATGAACAGAATGTAAATAAAGATAATATAGGGGCTATATTTACAACCTATCGTTTATTGGCATCTGACGAAGAAAGACCTTTACCTGTAACGTTAGATTCAACCTACATAAATCAGTTGCATTCTGAATTAGAAACTGATGGCCGAAACATTAAAGAGTCTGGATATTACGATTTAGTCGCCATGCAATTGGCACATGGTCATTCCGTTTCCTTAATAGAGGGTGGAGATATAAAATATGTTGCAGAACTCATGGACTATTATGTGGATCATGGAGACTTATTAGTAAATAGTGTGGGATGGAATATACCGCTATTAAATGAAACACTACAATACATGGTAAATCATAAACTTGGCTATAAATTATTGCTCTCAGACATATTGCCCCAATTTGAAGATATTAAGAACAGAATAGGTGTAACGGATGAGGTATTTATCGAGCATTTAGCAGAGTGGAATACCGATTTGGATAAGTATATCACTAAGAACAATATTAAAGATGTAATTCCTGACGCATCTTTTTACGATTTGACCACTAAAATAAGCAATGTCCTGACCGATCATATCAATAAAATAGCGTTCGAAGCGTTGTCTGAAATAAGTGTTGATACATTATACGCCCAAAGAACAGCACATACATCATATTATTGGTTTGTCGCAATAAAACATTTACTGGCTAAAATCAAATCCTTGCCAGATAACTTGACTGAATTTGGCAAAAAGATTCTGATGGATATTGCTTCTGGAACTCAAAGTTTGAATCCTTTCCCTAATTGTTTCAAGAATATAGTTGAAAGATTGGATAAACGAAAAATTAAATCGACAGTTACCGATATAAGAAATGATTTCTGCATCGGTAAAAAGACTATCAATGCAATAAAGTTTCAATTTTTCGAAACATGGCTTAGATCGCATGGTAATTTGAAAAGTCAAGCTGGAGACGTTATTGATAAAATAGTGAAACCTGTAATTTCCGATGGGGCATGCCGTTCATTGATTCTGCAAAACAAAGATTTTTATATGGATTTAATAAATACAGCAGGGGATGATGCTTATGAATTGAAAAAGAGTCTCCGAAACCTCATACAAAAAGATTCAGATCCGCAATTGGTTAAATTTGTCAATTCGATAGATTCAGTACCTGAGGTTGAAACCGCGTAAGTATTTGTCTAACAAGTCCGAATTTTACGATTTTACCCGTCAGAACTGAAGTGCCCCCCAAAAAAATTGTATCCAACTTTTGGGGGTCACTTCAAACTTCGATAGGGATAATTTTCAATTTTGGGGACTTGTTAGACAGTCTCATTATCTGGTAGCAGTTTACACAGCACCGGATCGTTTTTGATACGCTCCAGTTCCTCCTGCACAATCTGCTTCACCTCTTCCTTGATGCGCCGGTAGTTCGCCTGCACCGTTTCCTTCATGCGGTCGTTGCCGTCCTCGTCCGTGAAGTTTGTAATGACGGGAATTTTCTTGTAGGCACTTTCTTCCCGTTTCACCTTTTCGGCATCCACCACAATCTCGCAATGAAAAATCTTCTGCTCGATACGCTCGTTGAAGTTGTCGGATACAGAACCGACAAACATTCCCTGCGTAAGCCCGGAAATCTTACTCGGTGGAATGAGCGCGTCCATCTGCGTGTTGATGGAGGTGGAAACATCCTGCCGGTTGATGGAGATGGACTGCCGTTTCTGCAACACCTTACCGAACCGCTCGGAGAGCGTCTTGGCTGTTTCCCCCACCACCTGACCGGAGAAAATATTGCCGACAGTGTTCATCACCACTTTCGCCTCTTTGTCCCCGTAGTCACGCACTAACTGGCTGAAATCCTGAAAGCCCAGACACACGGCAACCTTGTTGCTTCGGGCGGTAGCTATAAGATTGTCCAACCCTTTGAAGTATATTGTGGGCAACTCGTCGATGATGACCGATGACTTCAGCATCCCCTTCTTGTTGATGAGCTTCACGATACGGGAATTATACAGACCGAGTGCCGCACCGTAGATATTCTGACGGTCGGGATTGTTACCCACGCAGAGGATTTTCGGCTCTTCGGGATTGTTGATGTCCAGCGTAAACTCGCTGTCTGACATCACCCAGTAGAGCTGCGGTGAAATCATCCTCGAAAGCGGGATTTTTGCCGACGCTATCTGACCCATGAGCTGCTCCGCAGCCCCTCCAAGCCACGCATCCATGAACGGCGAAAGGTAGTTCTCCAGCTCCGGATAAGAGGTCAGTATCGGAAATATATCCTCGTAACGGCGGTTCAGAAACTCGATAGCATGGGGAAACGTGCAAAACTTCCCGTTCTGATAGATTTTGAGATACCAGATAATACTGGCAAACAGAATGATAGGTGACTCCACGAAGAAGTCGCCCTGCTTTTGCACCCACGTTTTATTGAGGTTGAGCATTATTGTGTAGGCACTCTCATAGGCATCCGTAATATCTTCCATAAAATCCGGGTGAATGGGATTGCACCGATGAGAGCGTCGCGGGTCGTCGAAGTTGATCACATAGAACTTCGGCTTTACCTTGTAGCCGTCCGGGTGGTTCAGCAAATGGTTGTAGGCAATAGTAGATAGGTCGGGATACTTGAAATCGTAGATGTATTGACTAAAGCCCTTTTCAATCTGTTGCTTGATAAAATTGTTTACCACGGCATAGGACTTGCCGCTGCCCGGCGTACCCAACACGATGGACGCACGGAAGGGATTAACTACATTGATCCAACCGTTGTTCCAGCGTTTCCTGTAATAGAAACGTGTCGGCAGATTGACCGAATACTCGCTTTCGATAAGCCTCGTTTCCTGCATGAAACTCTCGTTCTCGTTGTTGAAAACATCCTCCATCAAATTGTGTTTCAACAGGCGGCTCATCCACAGACCACCCATCAACAGGCAGACATAGCCCGTTCCAATGGTAAGGACATACAGTCCCGTCACCGCTTCAAGCGGCAGCGGCAGGGGCAGCAACCACCAGTTCAGGAAAAACAGCACGAACCCGACGGCAAATGCTGTCCAGATTCTCCCCCAAGTGATTTTCTCACCCTTGACACCCTTCGTACCCAGACAGGACAAGGCAAGCAAAAGGACGGAAAACAGCTTCGTGTAGAGAATGGAATGGAACAGCCCCGCCGTGCGGTCGAAGTTCAGAAGGATTTTGTCCACCACGCCGATGTTCACGCCCCACAGCCGGATGGCTTCGTAGCAGAACCAGTACACGTTCATGACCACTAAAATGATACTCACGGCACGCAGAAAATCCATGATTTTCGCCAATGCCCTCAAATCGTCTTCTTGTTGTGACATACATTGATTTTTTAATTGTTGATACTCTGATTACATACCCAAGCCCTTGCGTTTTTTCTTCTTTTTGCGCTTCATCGCCCGGATGAAAGCCTCTTCCTCGGCATCTACCGCCGGACCTTCGGGAGTGAGCAAGCCCATACCGCCCGATATATCTTCACTGTCGTAGGCGGTCTGCCCGTGTGCCTTGTCCGCAGCATCCACAGGGATGGATAGCGGTATCGGCGGTTGTCCGGCGTATGGCAGGGTGAAGTGTTCCTGCAAGGCATTCGCCGAAAGCTCCTTACCCATGCGCGAACCGTTCAGCACGCATCCCGTGCGGTGGTCGATGAAGGTAGCCCCATAGATGCGCCCTTCCTCTGTGTAGCGCAGTACGGTGTCGATGCCCTTCTCTTTGAGTTGGGATACAAATTTGTCCTTGTCATAAGTGCCTTGCAGCACGGAAAGGACGGTGCGTTTCGTCATGTCTGCCAGTTTCCTATCCTTGATTTCCGATTTGGAACGGACAAACTTCTTCTGTACGGCTTCATAGCCTGCGGACTTCCCGAAAAGCGAGGATTTGAACGGGTTGCCCACCTTGTTACCCTTGTCGTCCGTGACGGAATAGACCAGCCCGTGATACTCCCGTCCGCGCACGTTGCCCCTCGCTTCCTCCACCGTCATATTATATAAGGAAAGGAGCGCACGGTATTCGCCCATCGTCTGGAAACGGTACTGCCCATTCAGAGCCTTCACGGTGTTGCCTACCTGCTTCTTCACATCACCTGCCGATGCGGCCACCTTGCGCAACGGATTATCCAATCTCTGATTTTTACGTTCTGCCGGATGCAATCCGTACTTCTGTTCCAGTTCCCTGCGGATACGGTCGCTGCGGCGGTAGAGAAAATCCCGGTTGAGCCTTTTCCCGTTCTCGTCCACGTTGACCGTCACGATGTGCAGGTGGTGGCGGTCGATGTCCTCGTGCTTGAATACAAGATAAGGCTGGTTTCCGAAACCGAGTTTTTCCAGATACTCGCGGGCGATATTCTGCAACTCAATATCGGTCAGCACATCCTCCGGGTGCGGGTTGAGAGAGATATGCACCACCGGCTTCTCGATCTTCATCTGCGGTGGCAGGAAGGTGAGAAAACCCTCCATCGCCTTGCCTATGTCCACCGTTCCCGAACCGTCATTGTAGATGCGGTTGGTGGTGAGAAGCCGCCCCTGCGCCTCGTTAATCTTCTCCCCGTTGTAGGCAATCGCGCCGTACAACGAACTTCCTACACTGATTTTTGCGACCATTTTGCCTCCATTTCCCTTGAAAGTTCCACAATCCGGCGGCTCAGTTTCACGAGTTCGACGGTGTGTTGCTCTAATTTGTAGAGCAACGCCATCGCCTTTTTCTCTGAAAAATGCAGCCTCAGTTCCTTCACGACTTGGTTGTAATTCGTACCCACGGCACGGAATTGTGCATGAAAATCCGACAGTTTGGTGTAATAGTCCACCAACGTCTTGTCCACCTTCAGCACCTTGAACGGTTGCCCGAAGAAGTGCGCTTTGAGGAAAACAGACCGTGCATAGACACCCGATTTTCCGAACATGGCGAGGAAACGGTTGTGTTCCTCCTCGTTGAAACGGACGGTGTACCGGTACACCGCCGGATCAAGTTTGGGATTTCTCCCTGATTTGCTTTTCCTTTTCTCTTTCATATTACTTTGGATTTAGCGGATTGACGGCATAAGCCGCCGCTTCGGATTACAGCACCGCAGTTCTGAAAGGCTTCCCGACTTCGGAGGGAAAGCCCGCCCCCTGCAAGGGCAAGTGCTTTTCGTGGCTGCTCAAAATATTTTGAGCGGCTGAAAAGACATCTTGCTATGTTCAGGTGAACATAAAAATCCGTCAGGGGACGGATTGGGAAAATACCTTTCAGGACTCCGGGCCGCGCGTCATCGGCGAACCCTGCTGTCCGGGTGCAAAGTTACGCCCTTAAAGCGGTATCGGACAGATGCTTGACCCGGTCAATGACTGCCAACCGGCGCAACGTGCCGCCACTTGCCGGAGAAGTGATACAGGTTCCAAAATATACTTGTTTATTTGCAGCATGATTCAAGAAACGAACGATTTGAAGATATGATAAACGGAACATTCAAATACCCGGAAATCCGCTTCTTCGGATACTTGCCGAAACGGATACCCGAACCGTCGGAAACCCGGTTCTCCGACAATTCGGTGACGTATGGATTCAATGACTTCATGACGCAATGTCGTCAATCACCATTTGTCCGACGCACCGCTTCACCACAGAACCGGATACGCGACGACCCGCCTGCGTGTGTAGTCACGGAAGCGGATGGTGCGACAGCCAAATCCGTATGGAAACAGAAAAACAAATCATCAACAATTAAAATAAATGGAACTATGAGTAAGGAAATCTTCGTTGCATTCGCAACACAGAAAGGTGGCATCGGCAAATCCACTGTCACGGCACTTGCCGCCAGCTACCTGCACAACGTGAAAGGCTACAATGTCGCCGTCGTGGACTGCGACGACCCGCAGCACAGCATCCACGGGCTGCGCGAACACGAAATGGGGCTTATCGACAGCAGCACCTACTTCAAGGCTCTCGCTTGCGACCATTTCCGCCGGATCAAAAAGAACGCCTACACCATCGTCAAAAGCAATGCGGTGAACGCCCTCGACGATGCCGAGAGGATGATTGCCACTGAGGACGTGAAACCCGACGTGGTGTTCTTCGACATGCCCGGCACACTCCGAAGCAACGGCGTGATAAAGACGCTCTCGCAGATGGACTACATTTTCACTCCGCTGAGTGCCGACCGCTTTGTCGTGGAGAGTACCCTGAAATTCGTCACGATGTTCCGCGACAGGCTGATGACTACCGGACAGGCGAAAACAAAGGGGCTGCATCTGTTCTGGACGATGGTGGACGGCAGGGAGAGGAACGACTTGTACGGCATCTACGAGGAAGTGATAGCCGAAATGGGCTTTCCGGTACTTTCCACCCGCTTGCCCGACAGCAAGAAGTTCCGCCGTGACCTTTCGGAAGAGCGCAAGAGCGTTTTCCGCTCCACCATCTTCCCGATGGACACGGCACTGCTGAAAGGGAGTGGCATCCGGGAGTTTTCCGAAGAGATAAGCGACATCATCAGACCGCAGTGAGCATGGGCAGCAGGAAAGTGAACACGGAAGGCATCGACGAGGAACTGCTGTTAGCCTCCATCGGGCGGCGCACACAGGACGGGACACTGCGCCCCGCACAGGAAGTACCCGCAGCTGCACCGACCGAAGAGGACACCGCCGCACCGGAACCATCTCCTGTGCAACCCGTAACACGGGAAAAAGCGCAGAGGGAAAGTGGACGCCGGAAAAGGCAGGACGAGGACTACAACGAGCTATTCCTGCGCCGCAACGAGATAAAGACCCGCCAATGTGTCTATATCAGCCGTGACGTCCACGGCAAGATCCTCAGAATCGTGAACGACATCGCCGGAGGGGAAATCTCAGTAGGCGGATATGTGGATACCGTGCTGCGCCAGCATCTGGAACAGCACAAGGAGAGAATCAACGAACTGTACAAGAAACAACGTGAAGATCTGATTTGAAAATGGAAAAAGAAATGACACCGAATGAAAAAAGACCACAGCAAGACTGCGGAGGTATGTTTACCCAAGTGCAGGCGAGTGTGGAAATACTGTCGCCTGTCCCGGTAAGCGGCAAATGCAGTGAGAAGGACTATGAACGCCTGTTCATCCGCGACCCGGAAGTAAAGGCACGTGAGGGGAAGATGGCGTATGTGCGCCCGGAGTACCACGAGCGTATCATGCGTATCACCCGTGTAATCGGGCATGACCGGCTTACGCTGTCCGCTTACATCGACCATGTGCTGACGCACCACTTCAACCAGTGCGAAGATGCGATAAAGAGCCTTTATGCCCGAAATTACAATTCAGTATTCTAACCAAAAACGGAAGGATATGAATTACACAATCAGCATGACAGACATTCTGCTGGCGGTATCGGTCGGCTGCAACCTCTGGTTCCTGTTCCTGCTCCTTTACGAGCGCATCATGGACACGCGGATTGTCCGCTTCTTCAAGGGCATTGTCGGATTATGGCGGTCACTGGACGGGAATGAGGCTAAACGCATAGCGGCACACGAGGAAGTCCCTGCGGAAAAGGCGGACATCATCGGCAAGAGCCGTTTCAGGATGGCATCCACCCGGACAACCGCTGCCATACCGACGCAAGAAGCCGCCACTATTGAAAAAGGCATTGAGCTGTCGGAGGAAGAGGCTACTTTTGACGACGGAAAAACGGGAAACGCATCCCGCCCGGCACAAGTCCCGGAGGAAAAACTCGATGAGACCTTCACGAGCATACCGCCGGAGGAACTGGGATACGGGGACGACGAACCGGAAGAGGACGCCTCGGACACGCCACGGGCTTCGGGCAGCAGCTTTGACGAGATTGACGACGCCTGCAAGACCGCCAAAAACCCGGACGCGACACAGGCGGAACGTGAAAAGGCGGCTAAGGTGTTCACCGACATGGAGGGCACGGAGTTGTACGAGAAAATGATGGAAGGCTCTTCGGAGATAGGCATCCGCATCAAGGGGCTTATCGAGATTCGGCTGAAGAAATCTGAAAAGGAGTTCGTCGTGCCGGACAACATCGAGGAGTTCGACATTCGCAACTATGTATGACAACAATAAAAGAAATGAACATGAAAGAATGACATCAACCCACGCGGCGAGGAAACGCAAGGCGCATCCCCATCCGCAACGGACACGCCCACGTCCGTGGAAACAAACGGGCATCCACTAAAACCAAAGTAAAGAAACAAAGTATCAACCGCCCGACAAAGGACCATCCACCCTTTTGACGGCAAAAAACAAGAACAGTTTATGAACAAGAACATCTTGAAAAACAGAAAAGCAATCCTCTCCGCGGCACTTGTCATCGCCGCAACCGCCTCCGCTTTCGCGCAGGGAAACGGCATCGCGGGCATCAACGAAGCCACCTCTATGGTGAGTTCTTATTTCGACCCCGGAACTAAACTGATATACGCCATCGGTGCAGTCGTCGGGCTTATCGGGGGCGTAAAAGTGTACGGCAAGTTTTCATCGGGCGACCCCGACACCAGCAAGACAGCCGCCTCGTGGTTCGGCGCGTGCATCTTCCTGATTGTTGCCGCCACCATCCTGCGCTCATTCTTCCTTTAATAAATAATGTATGGCTGAATACCCAATCAACAAGGGTATCGGCCGTCCGGTAGAGTTCAAGGGCTTGAAGGCACAGTACCTCTTCATCTTCTGCGGAGGTCTGCTGGCTCTCTTCGTCCTGTTCGTCATCCTCTACATGGTCGGTATCGACCAGTGGATATGTATCGGCTTCGGCGCGGCATCGTCCTCCCTCCTTGTATGGCAGACCTTCGCGCTGAACGCCCGGTACGGTGAACACGGGCTGATGAAATTAGGAGCGGCACGGAGCCATCCCCGATACCTTATCAACCGGCGGCGGATAACCCGTCTGTTCAAACGACAACGAAAGGAAGAAAGACAATGAGGAATACATCGAAAATGACAACACTGGAAAACAGGTTCCCACTTTTAGCGGTGGAGCATGGCTGCATCATCTCAAAGGACGCCGACATCACGGTGGCTTTCGAGGTGGAACTACCGGAACTTTACACCGTGACGGGTGCGGAGTACGAGGCGATACACAGTTGCTGGTGCAAGGCTATCAAGGTGCTGCCGGACTACTCCGTCGTCCACAAACAGGACTGGTTCATCAAGGAACGCTACAAACCGGAGCTTCAGAAGGACGACATGAGCTTTTTAAGCCGCTCTTTCGAGCGTCACTTCAACGAGCGTCCGTACCTGAAACACACCTGCTACCTCTACCTGACCAAGACAACAAAGGAGCGTAACCGGATGCAGAGCAATTTCAGCACGCTGTGCCGGGGACATATCATCCCGAAGGAGCTGGACAGGGAAACCACGACCAAGTTCTTGGAAGCCTGCGAACAGTTCGAGCGCATCATGAACGACAGCGGGCTTGTCAGGCTGCGCCGCCTCTCCACCGATGAGATTGTGGGTACTGAGGGAAAGACGGGACTTATTGAACGCTACTTCTCGCTCATGCCGGAAGGTGACACCACCTTGCAGGACATCGAGCTTTCGGCAAGGGAGATGCGCATCGGCGACAACCGCCTGTGTCTGCACACCCTCTCCGACGCGGAAGACCTGCCGGGCAAGGTGGCTACCGACACCCGTTACGAGAAGCTCTCCACCGACCGGAGTGACTGCCGACTGTCATTCGCCTCCCCGGTGGGGCTTCTGCTCTCCTGCAACCATATCTACAACCAGTATGTGCTGATAGACAACAGTGAGGAAACCTTGCAGAAGTTCGAGAAGTCCGCCCGTAACATGCAGTCGCTATCTCGCTATTCAAGGAGCAACAGCATCAACCGCGAGTGGATAGACCAATACCTGAACGAAGCCCATTCCTACGGACTGACCTCGGTACGGGCACACTTCAACGTCATGGCGTGGAGCGACGATGCGGAGGAACTGAAGCATATCAAGAACGACGTGGGCAGCCAGTTGGCAAGCATGGAATGCGTGCCGCGCCACAACACCATCGACTGCCCGACACTCTACTGGGCGGCGATACCCGGCAATGCGGCGGACTTCCCGGCGGAAGAGAGTTTCCACACCTTCATCGAACAGGCGGTGTGCCTGTTCACAGAGGAAACCAACTACCGCAGCTCGCTCTCGCCCTTCGGCATCAAGATGGTGGACAGGCTCACGGGAAAACCGCTGCACCTTGACATCTCCGACCTGCCCATGAAGCGAGGTATCACGACCAACCGCAACAAGTTCGTGCTGGGTCCTTCGGGCAGCGGCAAGTCTTTCTTCATGAACCACCTCGTGCGCCAATATTATGAGCAAGGCGCACATGTGGTATTGGTGGACACGGGAAACTCCTATCAGGGCTTGTGCGGCATGATCCGACGCAAGACAGGCGGAGCGGACGGTGTGTATTTCACCTACACGGAAGATAAGCCCATCAGCTTCAACCCGTTCTACACCGACGATTACATCTTCGACGTGGAGAAGAAGGACAGCATCAAGACCCTGTTGCTGACGCTCTGGAAGTCGGAGGACGACAAGGTGACAAAGACGGAGAGCGGCGAGCTGGGCAGTGCCGTGAGTGCCTATATTGAGCGCATCCAATCCGACCGTAGCATCGTGCCGTCGTTCAACACCTTCTACGAGTATATGCGTGACGACTACCGCAAGGAACTGGCACAGCGTGACATCAAGGTGGAGAAGTCCGACTTCAACATCGACAACATGCTCACCACCATGCGGCAGTATTACCGGGGCGGGCGTTACGATTTCCTGCTCAACTCCACGGAGAACATCGACCTGCTCGGCAAGCGGTTCATCGTCTTCGAGATAGATTCGATTAAAGAAAACCGCGAACTGTTCCCCGTCGTGACCATCATCATCATGGAAGCCTTCATCAACAAGATGCGGCGGCTGAAAGGCGTGCGGAAACAGCTTATCGTGGAAGAGGCTTGGAAGGCCCTCTCATCGGCGAACATGGCTGAATATCTGCGCTATATGTATAAGACGGTCAGAAAATATTACGGCGAGGCAATCGTGGTGACGCAGGAGGTGGACGACATTATCAGTTCTCCGGTGGTCAAAGAGAGCATTATCAACAACTCGGATTGTAAAATCCTGCTTGACCAAAGGAAATATATGAACAAGTTCGACCAGATACAGGCGTTGCTCGGACTGACGGAAAAGGAGAAGTCGCAGATACTCTCCATCAACATGGCGAACAACCCTTCACGGCTCTACAAGGAGGTGTGGATAGGCTTGGGCGGCACGCAGTCGGCGGTCTATGCCACGGAGGTCAGCGCGGAAGAGTATCTGGCGTACACCACCGAGGAAACGGAAAAAGTGGAGGTTTACCGTCTGGCGGAGAAGCTGGGCGACGACATCGAAGCCGCCATCCGGCAGCTTGCCGAAAGGCGGAGAAACAAGGAATAACTAAAAAACAGAATGTATCAACCAAAAAAGAAAAACGCGTATGAATTTACCAAAAGTGAAAATGCTGCAAGTCAGCAAGTGCCTTATCGGATTGGCGGTCATGATGCTGCAATCCTGCGACGTGGCCGACAACCGCCGCGACATGCTGTGCGGGAACTGGGAGAGCGTGGAGGGAAAACCTGACGTGCTTATCTACAAGGAGGGCGAAGCCTACAAAGTGACGGTGTTCCGTCGTAGCGGTCTGCGCCGCAAGCTCAAGCCGGAAACCTATCTCTTGCAGGAGGAGAACGGCAACCTGTTCATGAACACCGGCTTCCGCATCGACGTGTCCTACAACGAGGCCACGGATGTGCTGACTTTCTCGCCAAACGGGGACTATGTGCGGGTGAAGCCGCAGCCGGGACATCCGACCGAAGAATAACAACCACTAAAATCCAAAGTAACATGAGAACAAGAATAACAATGATTATCTGCCTGTGCCTGCTTTTCGCGGGCAGGGCAAGCGCACAGTGGGTCGTAAGCGATCCGGGCAATCTAGCGCAGGGCATCATCAATGCCTCCAAAAACATCATCCATACCTCCAAGACCGCCACGAACATGGTGAGCAACTTTCAGGAGACGGTGAAAATCTATCAGCAGGGCAAGAAGTATTACGATGCCCTCAAATCGGTGAACAATCTGGTCAAGGACGCCCGCAAGGTGCAGCAGACCATCCTGATGGTGGGCGACATCACAGACATCTATGTGAACAGTTTCCAACGGATGCTCCGTGACGGGAATTTCAGACCCGAAGAGCTTTCCGCAATCGCTTTCGGCTACACGAAACTGCTGGAGGAAAGCAACGAAGTGTTGACGGAACTCAGGAACGTGGTGAACATCACCACGCTCTCCATGACCGACAAGGAGCGCATGGACGTGGTGGAACGCTGCCACTCGAAGATGAAGCGTTACCGCAACCTCGTGAGCTACTACACGAACAAGAACATCTCCGTGAGTTACCTGCGTGCGAAAAAGAAGAACGACCTCGACCGCATCATGGGGCTGTACGGGAACATGAACGAAAGATACTGGTAGCCTATGAAGTTCGACAACCTTCATCAGATTTTACGTTCACTTTATGAGCAGATGATGCCGCTGTGTGGGGACATGGCTGGTGTGGCGAAAGGCATCGCCGGGCTGGGTGCGCTGTTCTACGTCGCCTACCGGGTATGGCAGTCGCTGGCGAGAGCTGAACCGATAGACGTATTCCCGATGCTCCGTCCTTTTGCCATCGGTCTGTGCATCATGTTCTTCCCGACTGTGGTGCTGGGCACGATAAACAGCATCCTCTCACCCGTCGTACAGGGCACGGCAAAGATGCTGGAGGCGGAAACGCTGGACATGAACCGATACCGGGAGCAGAAGGACAAACTGGAATACGAGGCGATGGTACGCAACCCCGAAACCGCCTACCTCGTGTCCAACGAGGAATTTGACAAGCAACTGGAGGAACTCGGCTGGTCGCCCTCCGACATGGTGACGATGGCGGGAATGTATATCGACCGGGGAATGTACAACATGAAGAAGAGCATCCGCGACTTCTTCCGCGAGATACTCGAACTGCTGTTCCAAGCCGCCGCCCTCGTGATAGACACCGTCCGCACCTTCTTTCTCGTGGTGCTGGCGATTCTCGGTCCGATAGCCTTCGCCCTGTCGGTATGGGACGGTTTCCAAAACACGCTCACGCAGTGGATATGCCGCTATATACAGGTCTATCTGTGGCTACCGGTATCGGACATGTTCAGCACCATACTGGCGAAGATACAGGTTCTGATGCTGCAAAACGACATCGAGCGGATGCAGGCAGACCCGAACTTCTCGCTGGATTCGAGCGACGGGGTGTATATCGTATTCCTCTGCATCGGCATCATCGGCTACTTTACCATTCCCACCGTTGCGGGCTGGATTATCCAAGCCGGAGGCATGGGCGGTTACGGTCGCAACGTGAACCAGATGGCGGGACGAGCCGGAAGCATGGCGGGCAGCGTGGCGGGTGCAGCCGCAGGAAACGCAGTCGGACGTGTCGGCAAATTGCTGAAATAATCAATGTGCAATCATAAATTGGAAAATATAAATGGAATTCAAATCACTTAGAAACATCGAATCGTCGTTCAGGCAGATACGCCTGTTCGGTATCGTCTTCCTCTCGCTGTGCGCCGTGGTGACGGTGTGGAGCGTGTGGAACTCCTACCGTTTCGCAGAGAAGCAACGGGAGAAAATCTATGTGCTGGACAACGGCAAGAGCCTGATGCTCGCCTTGTCTCAGGATTTGTCGCAGAACCGCCCGGCGGAGGCACGGGAACATGTGCGCCGTTTCCACGAGATGTTCTTCACGCTATCACCTGAAAAAAGCGCGATTGAACACAACGTGAAACGTGCCTTGCTGCTGGCGGACAAGAGCGTGTACCACTATTATTCGGACTTCGCGGAGAAGGGGTACTACAACCGCATCATCGCCGGGAACATCAACCAAGTGCTGAAGGTGGACAGCGTGGTGTGCGACTTCAACGCCTATCCCTACCGTGCCGTGACCTACGCCACACAGAAAATCATCCGGCAGAGCAACGTCACCGAGCGCAGCCTCGTGACCACCTGCCGCCTGCTGAACGCATCGCGGTCGGATGACAACCCGAACGGTTTTACCATCGAGGGTTTCACCATCATTGAGAACAAGGATTTACAGACTATCAAACGGTAACAGGACATGAAAAGTATCAGAAAATCAATGTGGGGCATGTATTGGAAACTCCACGACAAACGGAAACGCTTGGCGGCAAGTCTCAAAGGGTATCTGGACGGCTTGCCGCCGGAAACACGCCGCCGCATCGTGCTGGGGATGTTCGCCGCCTTCGCGGTGCTTGCCCTTTACACCTTCGGCAGAGCCGTCTATGACATCGGCAGGAACGACGGCTCACATATGGAAACGGGACACGCCGGACGGGTGGAACTGCCGACCCCGGCGGAAACAGGCAATCACTTAACACCTTATTTATATGGAACAGACAAAGAATGAACCGACGAAAGAGAACAAAGCTGCTCCCGAAACGGGGAAACCGAAAAAGGAGCGCGAACCGCTGACAGAGGCGCAACGGCTGAAACGGCAGAAGATGATCGTGCTGCCCGCTATGGTGTTGGTGTTCATCGGGGCGATGTGGCTGATATTCGCCCCGTCCTCCGGCAAGGAGCAACCGCCGGGAACGGACGGATACAACACCGAGATGCCCGACGCTGACAAGGCGAACCGGCAGATTATCGGCGACAAGCTGAAAGCCTACGAGCATGGGGAGATGGAAGAGCGTCAGGAGAGCCGCAACCGTGCCATCGGGCAGCTGGGCGACATGTTCGACCGCGAGATAGCGGGAACGGAGAACGGAGTGGACTTCGACCTCGCCAATCCGGGCGGCAAGGAAGAAAGGGCAAAGCCAGCCACGCCGCAGACCATCCAGTCCTCCGCAGCCGCCTACCGTGACCTGAACGCCACGCTCGGAAACTTCTACGACCAGCCGAAAAACGACAATGCGGAGATGGACGAATTGTTGGAGCGCATCGCATCGCTGGAGTCGGAACTGGAAAGCGAGAGGGGCAAGGCTTCCTCTATGGACGAGCAGGTGGCTCTTATGGAGAAGTCCTACGAGCTGGCGGCAAAGTACATGGGCGGTCAGAACGGAGGACAGCCATCGGCGGAACAGAGGGCAGAGCCAACTACCGTGCAGAAAGGGAAGAAGAACAAGGCAATGCCTATCAGACAGGTGGAGCATCAAGTAGTTTCTTCACTCTCACAGCCTATGAGTAACGCGGAGTTTGTCGCCGCCTTATCGCAGGAACGCAACCGGGGTTTCAACACGGCTGTCGGCACGGCGGAGGTATTGGACAGGAACACCATACCGGCGTGCGTGCATGGGGCGCAGAGCGTGACGGACGGGCAGACGGTAAGGCTGCGCCTGCTGGAGCCTATGGCGGTGGCAGGCAGGACAATACCCCGGGGTGCGGTGGTGGTCGGCACGGGCAAGATACAGGGTGAGCGGCTCGACATCGAGATTACCTCGCTGGAATACGACGGCACGATTATCCCCGTGGAGCTTGCGGTCTATGACACGGACGGACAGCCCGGCATCTTCATCCCGAACTCGATGGAGATGAACGCCGTCCGGGAGGTCGCCGCCAACATGGGCGGCTCGCTGGGAAGCAGCATCAACATCTCCACCAATGCCGGGGCGCAGCTCGCCTCCGACTTGGGCAAGGGGCTGATACAAGGCACGAGCCAGTACATCGCCAAAAAGATGCGAACCGTCAAGGTGCATCTGAAAGCCGGGTACAGGGTCATGCTTTACCAAGAAAAATATTGAAAACAATAAAAATTACCACTAAAATCCAAAAGTAATGAGAAAAGTAATCATCATGTTTGCCCTCGCTATGGGCATCATAACTGCCAACGCGCAGGAGAATGTAACCGTTGAAACGACCAACGGAAGTGAACAACCGACCTTGACGAAGGAGGTCTATCCGCAGAAGGAGGCGGACGGCGACCTATATCACGGGCTGTCACGCAAGCTGACCTTCGACCGCATGATACCGCCGCACGGTCTGGAAGTGACCTACGACAAGACCGTCCACGTCATTTTTCCGGCGGAGGTGCGCTATGTCGATTTAGGCTCGCCCGACCTGATTGCCGGGAAAGCCGACGGAGCGGAGAACATCATCCGTGTGAAGGCTACCGTAAGGAATTTTCCCAACGAAACGAATATGTCCGTCATCACGGAGGACGGCAGTTTCTACACCTTCAACGTGAAGTACGCCGCCGAACCGCTGTTGCTCAACGTGGAGATGTGCGACTTCATCCATGACGGCAGCACGGTGAACCGCCCGAACAACGCGCAGGAAATCTATCTGAAAGAGCTGGGCAGCGAAAGCCCGATGCTGGTGCGCCTTATCATGAAGTCCATCCACAAACAGAACAAGCGCGAGGTGAAGCATATCGGCTGCAAGCGTTTCGGCATCCAATACCTGTTGAAAGGCATCTACACGCACAACGGCTTGCTTTATTTCCACACGGAGATAAAGAACCAGAGCAACGTGCCTTTCGATGTGGACTACATCACTTGGAAAATCGTGGACAAGAAGGTTGCGAAGCGTACTGCCGTGCAGGAGCAGATTATTCTGCCGCTCCGCGCGCAGAACTACGCCACCCTCGTGCCGGGCAAAAAGAGCGAGCGCACGGTCTTCACGATGGCGAAGTTCACCATCCCCGATGACAAGTGCCTCGTGGTGGAATTGAACGAGAAGAACGGCGGCCGTCACCAGTCCTTCGTGATTGAGAACGAGGATTTGGTACGCGCGGGTACCATCAACGAACTTCAAGTACGCTGACCATGAGAAAGTACATCGCAATAATCATCGCGTCGCTTGCCCTTTTTACAGGGCAGGCGCACGCCCAGCGGTGTCTGCCGAAGATGCAGGGCATCGAGGTGAGGGCGGACATGGCGGACGGCTTCAATCTCGGCGGCAAGGACGGCGGGTACAGCTTCGGGGCGGCTCTCTCCACCTACACGAAGAAGGGGAACAAGTGGGTGTTCGGTGGCGAATACCTGTTGAAGAACAATCCCTACAAGGACACCAAGATACCCGTGGCGCAGTTCACGGCGGAGGGCGGCTATTACTTCAAGATACTGTCGGACGCCCGAAAGATTGTTTTCGTCTATGCCGGGGCTTCGGCTCTCGCCGGATATGAGGCGGTAAATTGGGGGAAGAAGGTGCTGCATGACGGCTCCACGCTGCACGACCGGGACGCCTTCATCTACGGCGGTGCGCTGACGCTCGATGTGGAGTGTTACGTGGCAGACCGTATCGCCCTGCTTGCCAACCTGCGGGAGCGTTGCCTTTGGGGTGGCGACACACGGAAGTTCCACACGCAGTTCGGGGTCGGTATCAAGTTCATCATCAACTGACACGGGCATGGAAAGGACGGAAATAGATGCTGTCAGAAGGATGCCGCTTGCGGATTTTCTCGCACGGCTGGGGCATGAGCCTGTCAGAAGGAGCGGTAACGAGCTGTGGTATCTTGCCCCGTACAGGGGCGAGCGCACATCCTCTTTCCGTGTGAACGTGGCGAAACAGCTCTGGTACGACTTCGGTTTGGGCAAGGGCGGCGACATCTTCACGCTTGCCGGGGAGTTTCTGCAAAGCGATGACTTCATGAAGCAAGCGAAGTTCATAGCGGAAGCCGCCAATATGACGGTTGCCGGATGGGAAAAGCCCGTCTATCTCTCGAAGCCGACCGAATCCGTTTTTGAGGATGTGGAGGTCGCTCCGCTGCTCCGCTCACTGCTGACGGAGTATTTAGAGGAACGGGGCATCCCTTACGCCATCGCATCCCGTCACTGCTGCCGCTTGAACTACGGTGTGCGTGGGAAACGGTATTTTGCCGTTGGCTTTCCGAACATGGCAGGTGGCTATGAAGTCAGAAGCCGATATTTCAAGGGTTGCATACCTCCGAAGTCTGTATCACTGGTAAAGGCGAATGACATCCCGGCTGACGAGTGCCTCGTGTTCGAGGGCTTCATGGACTTTCTCTCTGCCGTGACGCTTGGTGTAACCGGTAACGCTGACTGTCTTGTGCTGAACTCAGTCGCCAACGTGGAGAAGGCGGCGGGATTGCTGGACGGATACGGGCGCATCGGCTGCTTCCTCGACCGTGACGAAGCCGGACGGCGGACGCTTGCCGCACTTACCATGCGATACGGGGAACGTGTCACCGACCGTTCCTCCCTCTATGACGGTTGCAAGGACTTGAACGAGTACCTGCAACTGACAACGAAAAAACAGAAAAACAACCATCTAAAAATCGAAGAACAATGAACATACTGAACAACAGAAACAAGAGAACATCAATATTCAAGGCAGTGGCGTTATGCCTGATAGCCGCCATGTCATTCACCCTCGTGTCATGTGACGATGACATGGACATCCAGCAGTCCTATCCCTTCACGGTGGAGGTCATGCCCGTGCCGAACAAGGTAGTAAAGGGGCAGACAGTGGAAATCCGCTGTGAACTGAAAAAGGAGGGCGACTTTTCGGGTACGCTCTATACCATCCGCTATTTCCAGTTCGAGGGGGAAGGCTCGCTCAAAATGGATAACGGCATCACCTTCCTGCCTAACGACCGCTACCTGCTGGAGAACGAAAAATTCCGCCTGTACTACACGGCGGCGGGTGATGAGGCGCATAATTTCATCGTGGTGGTGGAGGATAACTTTAGCAACTCCTACGAACTGGAATTTGACTTCAACAACAGGAATGTAAAGGACGACGATCTTACCATCGTTCCCATCGGCAACTTCAGCCCCTTGTTGAAATGATGCGTGTATTCATGACAATGCTCTGTTCACTTCTGACGGTCTGTTCTGTGTCCGCGCAGATCAGCCGCCAAGAGGGAACGGACGGGCAGGCGGCAATCTACCGACTGCCGCTTATGGAACGTGCTTTTTTATGCTGCCGCTACTTTGAAGGCTGGCACTCAGAAAAACACTACCCATACGTCGGTTGGGGTCACAAACTTTTGCCAAACGAGAAGTATTCGGCACGAACCATGACAAAACGGGATGCGGATGAACTTTTGCGGAAAGACCTGCGCAAATTTGTCGCCATGTTCCGTAAATTCGGGGTTGATTCGATTTTGCTTGGCACGTTAGCTTACAATGTGGGACCGGCGAAGCTGTTAGGCAGCAAAACAATCCCCAAAAGCACCTTAATCAAGAAGCTGGAAGCTGGTGACAGGAACATCTACCGTGAGTATATAGCCTTCTGCAACTACAAAGGAAAACGCCACGCCATGCTGCTCAAACGGAGAAAGGCGGAGTTTGCGCTGTTGTATATCCCATAAAAGGACTGACAAAACTGGCAAAAGACGTGCCATATTTAACTTGGCACGTCTTTTGCTCTATCACTTGATAGATTATCGTAGGATTTTCTCGTTAATTGACATCGTTGAGCCATTTTTGCCTATCGGTTTCCAAATAACACTTCAAGTTGTAAGTGTTGTGAGAGCAATACAAAACATAGTTATTAACCATAAAAAGTATAGCGAAATTATGAAGAAAGTATTTAGGAAAATTCAGAAAGGAACAACAAAAATGATTGAACGTATCAAATCGTTGGGGGAAATGGAGACGAAGCAGAAATGTGTAGTTCAACGGTTCGAGATTATCATTCCCCTCCACCAAAAAATAACGACCCAATATATAGCCTCCGCAAGTTTTACTTGCGGATTTTTTAGTTATCGCAGATTGGACAAAGGTTTCTTTGCTACTTTCTTTGTCCGCCATCATGCTCACTGAAAGAAAGTAGGGCGGCTCTCGCCGCCCCGCCACTCAAAAGCGTGTGTAAAGTCCCGTCACCATCGTGAACATTTCCTCCAGCATATCAAAATAGATACCCTCGTGTACGGCAATGTCCTTTGTCTTGCACTCAAAGGTCTTTTTGCTGAACGTCCTGCGGTAGAAGCGCATATTGTAGAGGTCTGCCCCTTCGTCATAGATGATGTCAAGGCGGTTGGCACTTGTTTTGTTCCTTGCAAGGCTCATCCGTAAGCCGTTGCCCATATCTATGAAATCACGGCTACCTGTCATGGCGGTGAAGCGTTTTCCGCCTATCTGCTGTAATATCGTCTTGGCTATCATATCTTTTGTTTTTAGGGTTTTAAGTATTGGCGGTGCGGACACCGCCATCCCGTTCAAAATTCTCGCATTTCGGAAATGGGGGTCTGCCGTTGTAGCCACTCTTTCACACATTCCATATTGTACTCGCTCGTGATGACTGCCGTATGGCTGTCGGTGGCGGTGAAACGTGTGCTTTCGTAATCATCTATCCACCCCTTGAGGGTGTCCGTTCCCCACGCTCCGGTATCGTCAAAGATACCGTCCAATGCCGTGATAGGTTCGCTGAACTTGACTATCAGCGTTTGATAGGTCGTGTTCATAGTCTGTCCTCCTTTCCCTTCTTTGCGTTCAGCCACTTGTCCCGTGCGGCTCGGCACTCGTCCAACGTGGGTTTGACACAAGAGAACAATTCTCTGTCTATGGGGTGGCGGTAGTCGTACTGCACAAGTGTCCGCCTGCGTCTTCCGATACCCGATTGGAAACGCTCGTATTTCTCCGTACCTGCTTCCGCGCAGGTGCTTACTCCGTTGATGGTCATTCGTGTTGTCATAATGTTGCTTTTTAGATGGTTAAAAATGTACTGACAGAACTCTGTTCTTCATCACCATTTCGGGGTTGCTTGTGTAGCGTTGGTGCAGGTAGAAATGGTGTGAGCCGAAGCCGTAAAGGAAAAACTTGTCAAGTTCGTGCTTCTCGGCAAACTCCTTTACGCTCTTTCTCAATTCCCCCTCACTCGTTGTGAGAGTGAGGAGGTTCACAAATTCAAGGAACATCGTGGGGATTGCATCATCCCACACACAAATCATACTTTCAATTCTTACTTCCATATCAATGTTGTTTTAGGGGTTATGCTATGCCGCTTTCATCCGCTCACGGATAAGGTTGGCGTTCTTGTTCACAAGGTCTATGATGCGCTCGTGATATTCGGTGTCCTGGTTGTGCTTGCCGTGGCACTGCACCACTTCGAGGGTTCGCAAGTCCACCTCTACGGTTTCAATAATCTCATCGCCAATCCTTGCCGATAGTATGAGGGTGTCGGCTTTCTTGTAGTATCCACTGCCAAACACGCAGATGCCCTGCGTCTTGCCCTCGTTGTAATACTCGTCTATGCTTTCAAGCACCTTGACGATTATTTCCTCGTCCGTGATTACCAAGCCGAAGAATTTGGATTTGTTGGCGATGAAATCCTCCGCATCTTTCTTTCGTTGGAGTTGTCGCTGTTGCTCACGCTCACGCCTTTCAATCTCCCAACGGCGTTGCTCTGCGGCTCTTTCCTTCTCGTGTATGGCTTCAATTTTTCGGGTTGCGTTGTCGTGTGCCGCCATGAAATCTTCGGGACAGATGTTCTTCGGGTTACGGAGGTCTTGACCGAGTTTTTTGAGCATACGCAGATAGTCGCACCACATTGAGAGGTTGTCTATCTGATACTTGTGACGCTTGGCAATCAGATATGATGCCCAACATTCATCGGCAGTACGGGTATTGAAAAGAAAGTGTTTCATGACCTCAATCTCACCGCCTTTCATAAGGGTTTCAATTCTTGGGTCTGAAAGCAAGGCTTTGAAAAGACGCACGGGGGAGATGCCGTGGAAATCGCCCTTGAAGCCGTTACGTCTGAGTTGGGGCAATATCCTCATCTTTGGATATGCACAGCTTCTTGCCACCACATCATCGTATAGGCTGTTGTGCGGTCTTACCTCCATATCGCTGCCTAATGCCCACACATCGCAATAGCAGAAAAGGAAGCCACGGAGCAACGCCATGTCCGTAACCTTGCCGTCGGGTGAAATCCAACGCTGCACGACCTCGTGGCAGTAGAAACGCATCGGTTCGCCTTTCCTGCTCTCGCATCTGACCTGCGCCACGCGGATTACCTGATACCCTTTGCAGGTGGTTATCACGCTGAAATTCTGCGTTTCCTTGTAGATGCGTCTGCGTGTGTCCTGCACTTTGAGTTCGGCATGGCATTTGGGGCAGGTGCAGCCTTCAAGGGTGTCGCATAGTCCGCTGTCGCTGTGCCACTCGTGACCGCAGTCGGAACAGGTGATGTTCCCTTTCTTGGTGCGGTAGCCGATATGCTCAACGCAGTGGCGGTATGCCCAATCTATTTGTGTCGCTGATATGGGGCGAAGGTTGGCGGAAAGTCTTGCCACCTCTTTCTGTATCTTGGTCTTCGGTTTCATAAGCCTAAATCAAATAATGAGGGTTGGGGTTGGTTTTCTTTTCTCGCTGACGGTCTGTGGCGGTTCTGCAACTTGCGGAGTTCCTCCTCTTGGTATTTGCGGACAGCGTTCTGACGTGCCTCCGCCTTTTCCTCTGCCGTGAGTTTCACAACGTGGTTCACAACCACTTGGCAGTCCATCGGTTTGCCCACCTCTATCTCGTTTTCCTCATAGTAGTGGATGGCTTGCCCGAATATCTCTCCGTCCGTGAAACCGTTGCAACCGCTTTTCTGCACATAGTTCAGAATGTGGGTCACGCACTCGTCCATGTTCTTGGCAGGGTTGCGGTACTTCTTTGCAAATAGCGCATCTTCCTCCGCACGCTGTTCCAAGTACATATATATCGTTCTCTTGAAATGGTCTGTTCCTTTCATATCGCTGTCATTTTTAGATTATCTGTTTCAGTATCTCTCTCCAATAGGTCGGCTCTACCTCGCTGAGAAGGAAGTCCATGAAATCCCTCCGTGCGTCCTTGTTCAGTTCGTGGTACAATCTTCGGAAAGTTTCAAAATTGCCGTTGATGTACGTTTCCACCATATACACGAAGATGTTGTCCACCTCGTAATATCTGCACTGCTGCGCTGCCGTCTTGCTGTTTCTTTTTGCCATGTCGGTAAGGGTTAAAGGGTGAATAACCAAAGGATGAAGCCAAAGAAGGCAATGGTGGAAAGGATAGCCACGATTACACCTATCGCCACTCGGAACACTCCGTTTACAATCTCTCTGATGATGCCCCAAAGGATGCCGAACACCCCGAAGGCGGTGCGCATCATCAAGCCGCATATCGCCAACCCGATGTGTTGCGCCATTTGTCTGAAATTTGCCGTTGCCGTCATATCTTCGCTGTTTTTGATTTTTTTGTTTTTAATGCGGATTCAAGAGCTGAGGGAGTTGAGTTTCAAACTATCTTATCTGCCTCTCGTTTATCCGACATTTTTTTTATGCGTCTTTCTGTCGCATCGGTCGTTTTCGTTTCGGGTGCTTGAAAAGGTAGGGATTAGGGAATGCAAGGTTTTTCGGTCAAAATACTACCCGCAGGGCTGGAGATTTTTACCGAAAACAGGAGGCTTGACCTTGCTTTCCCGTCCAATCCCGGAATTACCTTTGCGCCCAGAACGAAAATGACTGACTGATGCGGCTTACTGAAAGGCGCAAAATGGAGGTAAACGAAAACAGAGGCAGATTGTGTAGAAAAAAACTTCAGGGGAAAATCCGTAAAAAAAAGAATCACCAAAAGGAAAAAGACATCACCGGAAGCGTGAAAAGGGCAAACCACAACAAAGGAAGTATGATTGTTTCCGATCCGACGGAACTTGTTCAGCCGGGTGGCAACAATCATTCTTCCCGGTTTGTCCGGCTGTGTGTGGGCGCCTGTTTCATTCATGGGGCAGGCTGACACACTCTGCATTCACTTTCCGCTTCCGGCAAAAGAGACAGCGAAAAAAGAAAAATCATTTGAAAACCCGTAAAAGCACCTCTTGGCATAGGCGCAAAAGAAAGGGGCATTGCTTCATCTGTCTAAACATCGTTTAGGCGTGAGGCAATGCCCTTTTCTCCAGCTATGCGGTAGTCGGCACACGTTTGTTCCAAACTCGTTTTGGGCAATGGTGTGCCGACGGACAATACCGCTTTTACGGAAAATTCTTATGAATGAGGGGATAAAAAACGGGAGTTTATATCAAAATCTCGAATTAAATAGCTACTTTTGCATACGAAGAGTTCTTTGAAGGTTACGCAACGCGCAGAAGGATAATGCAGTAGATAACTAACTAAATCGTAACCTATTACTATCAAGAGCAATTAACCTACGCTCATTTCCAATAAATTACACTCTTTTCGTAACTTCAGAAAGCAAATATACTACTTTATTTCCCAAATGCTATTTTATTTCCCAAATTCCGCCTTTTCCGAAGAGTTTGTCGAGCCATTCATCCATCCATCCGCAGCGGAACGCGATGTCGATCACCGTAAAGCGGCTGCGCATGTAGGGTATCTTTTCGAAGCTGGCGCGGAACTTGGCGCGCGAAACGCCGATATGCTCCGGCTCGTAAGGCGCACCGACCAGTTCGAGACGGCGGCGGACCTCGCCGAAGGGAATGATCTGCCGGCGGATATGGCCGCTCAGTGCGGGCCACGCCTTCTGCAGACGCTGCAGCTGGCGGCGCAGCCCCTCCTTATCGACATACTTGCCTTTGGTCTCGACCAGACCGCGGGCCACGAACTCAGGATCGTTGTCGAAAATCCGGTAGATATCCTTTTCGGTCTCCTCCCACGATTTCCATGCGGCGACGCATTTTTCGACGTCGAGCGTCTCGACCGGCGTATCGAGCAGCATCTCGATAAAAGCCGTCGAAGCCAGCGTGCCGATGCCGACCTTGAAACCGTGCGAGACGGATGCGCCGTTGTATTTGAGGTGCTCCATGTCCCAAAGGTGGCTGAACTGGTGTTCGGCGCCCGACGCGGGGCGGCTCGACTGCGTAGCCTGCATCGCGAAACCGCTCAGCAGCAAACCTTCGGCCAGCTGTTCGACCTTGGCCACATTGCCGGCACGCACGCCTGCGGGGTCGCAGAGGGCGTCCTTCAGTCCGTCCTGCACCACCGAAAAGGCGAATTCGTCGAGCAGTTCGGAGCCGACCGCATCGGCGAGCATCCAATCGGCCCCGGCCGGAATCTTCGCAATCAGGTCGGCATATCCCGACGCCGACATTTTCGCAGGCGCGGCGGCGGCGATCGTCGGATCGAGCACCATGCCCAGCGGAGCCGGACAGTCGAAGGTCTGTTTGTTGCCGTCCTTGGTGATCGAGGCTCCGTAGGCCGTATAGCCGTCCATCGACGCCGCGGTTCCCACGACCATATAGCGGCGCCCGTTGTGGTGCGAGCAGAGTTTGGTCAGGTCGTTGATAACGCCCGATCCCACTGCGACGGGAATGGCGTCGGTGCGGGACAGCACCCCGTCCAGCTGTTCGACGAACGTCCACTCGGCATAAAGCTTCGGATCGGTGAAAACATGCGGCTCGTCCTGCGCAACACCCGCCTGAGCCAGAATCCGGTGAACATCGCCTCCGGCCGCCCGCCACGTATTGGCATCGGCGACGACAAGCGCACGCCTGCCGGGAAAGAGTTCCTTGAACATATCCGCGACCCGCGGAAGGGTTTCGATTCCGATCACCAGAGCTTTGGTATCGGTCGTGCGCGACAGAGCGCTTTCTACTTTATTCATTACTATTGATGATTGAATTAATTCACATAGGAGCGACAAAAGGGCATCCAAAGCAAAGGCAAATATATATAATTATTTGTTTTCACACAACAAATAGCACTATATTTTTTCCTTTTTTATTTCTTTACAACAAAACCACAACGCAAAAACAGCAAAAAAGATTTCTTTTTCAGGATTATTCCCTTTAGAACAGAAGCCCGGCTTCTCCGCAGCAAGCGACCGCCCGAACCGACAACCGCCCATATCGGTCCTGTCCCACCGCCGGGCAACCCCTCCGGCAATAAAAGCGAAATAAATGCAAAATCTATTCGGTTTCGTTTTGGAACCTGAGGGATTTTACCTATTTTTGTAAATCAGAAGCACAACAGAAAGAAACAATATGAAAAATACGCTATTTCTATTAATTTGCTTTTTAGCATCATTACCCGCAAGTCCGGCATTTTCACAACCGTCGGCACGCATCGCCGGAGGTCCCTACCTCCAGAACGTGACCGAGGACGGATTCACCGTAATCTGGACGACAACGACGGACGCGGCGGCGTGGGTCGAAACGGCCCCCGATGACGGAACGCACTTCTATGCCGTCGAACGCCCCAAATACTACGACTCGCACCTCGGACGGCGGCGTCTGGGCAAACTGCACCGGGTGCGCGTCGGCGGACTCGAACCGGGCAAAACCTACCGCTACCGCATCATGCAGCAGGCCGTGCTCAGCGACGAAGGCAACAAACGGGTCGTATTGGGCGAGGGCTACGGCAGCGACATACTCAAACACGCGCCCTATCCCGTCACCACGCCCAGCGCGGACCGTAACGAGTTGAAATTCTGGATGGTGAACGACATCCACGGCCGCGATTCCGTCTTCCGACTGCTTATCGGGGACGCCCCTAAACAGAAGCCCGACTTCGTATGTCTGAACGGCGACCTGCTGAATTCGATCGAATCGGAGAAGGCGCTTTTCGAAGGATTCCTCGCATCGGCGTCGGAGCTGCTCACCCCGGCGGGCATTCCGCTCGTCGTGATGCGCGGCAACCACGACGGACGCGGCAAGTTCGCCCGGCACTGGCTCGACTACTTCCCCACGCCGACCGGCGAAAGTTACTATACGTTCCGCCGCGGTCCCGTCTTCTTCGTCGTACTCGACGGCTGCGAGGACAAACCCGACAGCGACATCCGCTATTACGGGCTTTCGACCGCCGACGCTTACCGCGAACAGCAGGCGCAGTGGCTCAGGGGCGTAGTCGCCGGCGAAGAGTTCCGGTCGGCGCCCTACCGCATCGTCCTGATCCACATGCCGCCCAACAAGGGACGCGGCTGGCACGGCGAGCTGGAGATCGAACGGCTGTTTCTCCCGATACTCGACGGAAGCGGCATAGACCTGATGCTCTGCGGCCACTACCACCGTTACCAATGGATCGACGACCGGAGCCGCGGCGCCGATTTCCCGATCCTGATCAATTCCAACAACGACAAAACGGTCGTCAAGGCCGACGAAAAGGGCATCGACATCCGGGTAGTCGATACGGCAGGCAATGTGCTGAAAGAACACAAGATTACGAAAAACAACCGATAAAAACCATCCATGAAAACTTTCAGACTACTGACAGCCCTTACGCTGGGCACCCTGCTGTGGGGATGCGCCGAAAGCGGCAAAAAGGCCGAAGGACCTTTTTACACCGACATCGAAAGCCGCGCCCAGCTGCACGACTGGTTCCGGTACGCACCGGAGCGTCCGATCGTCGTCAGCGGCCACCGCGGCGGCATGGTGACGGGCTATCCCGAAAACTGCATCGAATCCTTCGAGAAGACCCTCTCGATGATGCCTTCGTTCTTCGAAATCGACCCGCGCCTGACCAAGGACAGCGTGATCGTGCTGATGCACGACGCCACGATCGACCGCACGACCACCGGCACGGGCAAGGTGTCGGACTACACCTTCGAAGAGTTGCAGCAGTTCTTCCTCAAGGACCGCGAAGGCAACGTCACGCCCTATAAGATTCCGACGCTCGAAGAGTGCATCGTCTGGAGCCGGGGCAAGACCATCCTCAACCTCGACATCAAGGACGTGCCGCTGGAGGTGATGTCGGACTTCATCAACCGGCTGGCGCCCGCCAACGTAATGTACACCGTGCGCAACGCCCGGCAGGCCCGCACCTACTTGGACCGCGACCCGCAGGCGATGTTCTCGTGCTGGTGCAAGAACATGAAGGAGTTCGGCGAATACGCCGAAGAGCGCATTCCGTGGTCGCAGATGATGGCCTATGTCGGCACGATGATGCTCCCCGACCAGCAGGAGCTTTACGACAAGCTGCACGAGAAGGGCGTGATGTGCATGATTTCGCTCGCCCCGACCCACGACCGGCGGGCGACCGACGCCGAGAAAATCAAAGGTTACGAACTCGAAATCCCCACGGGATGCGACGTGATCGAAACCGACTATCCCTACCTGTTCCAGCATCTCAATCTAACACGAAAATAATGGCAACATTCGACAAATTCCGCTCGGTTTACACACACGACGAACTGATGGAGCGGCTGCGCGGCATCAAACACGTGGCGCTCGACATGGACGGCACGATCTACATGGGCATGTCGCTCTTCCCCTACACCAAACCCTTCCTCGAAGGGCTGAAAGAGCTGGGAATCGGCTATTCGTTCCTGACCAACAACCCCTCCAAATCCATCGCCGACTACCTGCACAAACTCGAAACGCTGGGCATCCGCGCCACACGCGAGGAGATGTATACGACGGCGCTGGCGACCATCGACTACATCAAACAACACTACCCCGCAGCCAAACGGCTCTTCCTGCTCGGCACGCCGAGCATGATCTCGGAGTTCGAAGCTGCCGGGTTCGAATCGGCGGCGGATTCGGCCGACGACGTGCCCGACGTAATCGTCGCGGCGTTCGACATGACGCTGCAATACGACCGGCTCTGCCGCGCGGCATGGTGGGTGTCGCAGGGCGTACCCTACATCGCCACCAATCCCGACCGCGTATGCCCCACCGACCAGCCGACGGTGCTGGTGGACTGCGGCTCGATCTGCGCCTGCATCGGGCATGCCACGGGACGGCGTCCCGACATCACGCTCGGCAAGCCCGATCCCAACATGCTTTCGGGCATCCTTTCGCGCCACGGCCTCAAGCCCGACCAGATCGCCATGGTCGGCGACCGCATCTACACCGACGTGGCGATGGCCCACAACGCCAAAGCGATGGGAGTGCTGGTGCTTTCAGGCGAAACGACGCTCGACGTAGCCGACAAAGCCGATCCGCAGCCGCACATCACCGCAGACAGCATCGAAGTGCTGGGCCGGCTGATCCGCGAGGCGCACGGCAAATAGGCAGGCCCGCCTCCGCACCGGGGGCATATCCGGCAGAACGGAGCGGGAAAGCCATGTTCGGACCAACGAAGCGAAAACCCCGTCTAGACCAAAGGACGGGAACAGGCGTACACGAACCAAAGCACGAAAACAGCCGCGCTCGTCCCAAAGAACGGGAACAACCGCACACGGACCGGCAAGCCGGAACGACCTGCACCGACAAAGGGGCCGGAACAGCCGCGCACGGGCAAACAGACCGGAACAGCCGCGCACAAATAAAACAGGCTGCAATTATGCCGGCATCAGAAAAACCGAATCCAAATGGATTCGGTTTTTCCGTCTCTTTCGCCGGAAAAGCACTATATTTGCGAAGTCAACGACAAACCGCATATCAATATGGAGCACAATATCCTCATCCCGCTGCTGCTGACGCTCGGAGCAGGTCTGGCCACCGGCATCGGCAGCGCGATCGCCTTTTTCGCCCGCCGCACCAACAAGCGGCTGCTGTCGTTCTCGCTCGGACTGTCGGGCGGCGTGATGATCTACGTCTCGTTCGTCGAGTTGTTCCAGCAGGCGCAGATAACTCTTTCGGAGGAGTGGGGCGCGCATACGGGGATAATCGTCACCGTGGTCAGCTTCTTCGCGGGCATCCTGCTCATCGGCGTCATCGACCGGCTGGTTCCCTCGTTCGAGAATCCCCACGAGGCCCACATGGTCGAGGAGATGGACAAACAGCCCCGCAACCCCAAACTGATGCGCATGGGCATGATGACGGCGCTGGCCATCGGCATCCACAACTTCCCGGAAGGTATCGCCACCTTCACGTCGGCCGTGGACAACATGGCGCTGGGCGTGGCAATCGCCGTGGCGATCGCCATCCACAACATTCCCGAAGGCATTGCGGTCTCGATTCCGATCTTCTACGCCACGGGCGACCGCAAAAAGGCGTTCAAACTCTCGCTGCTGTCGGGACTCGCCGAGCCGGTCGGCGCACTGCTGGCCTATCTGGTGCTGATGCCCTTCATGTCGCCGACGCTGATGGGCTGCATACTGGCCGGAGTCGCGGGCATCATGGTCTTCATCTCGATCGACGAACTGCTGCCCGCAGCCCGCGAATACGGCGAAGCTCACATTTCGATTTACGGCGTGGTGGCCGGCATGGCGCTCATGGCCGTTAGCCTGATTCTGCTTGCATAGATTATGGACATTCTGCTGCTGATCGTCGGACTGGGACTGATTCTCGCCGGCGCAAATTTCCTGACGGACGGCTCGGCCGCCGTCGCGCAACGCTTCCGGGTTCCGGAATTCATCATCGGCCTGACGATCGTCGCCGTAGGCACCTCGACGCCCGAACTGGTCGTCTCGGTACTCTCGGCCGCGGCGGGCAACAGCGACGTGGCGATCGGAAACGTCGTCGGCTCGAACCTCTTCAACGTCTTTCTGATCCTCGGCGTCTGCGCCCTGATCCGGCCGCTGCCCCTCACCCGGAGCAACATCCGGCGCGACATTCCCTTCGGCATGGCCGCGTCGCTGGTTCTGCTGGCCGTCACTTCGGACCGCCTGATATGTGCGGGGGCGGCGGACAGAATCGGCCGCATCGACGGCATCGTCATGGTGGCGCTCTACATTGCGCTGATGTGGTTCACGATCCGCACCACGAAACGGCCCGAAGCGGTGCCCGCCGATGCCGGCGCCAAAAAGCCGGCGGCCCTCTGGCTGGCGGTCGTCATGATCGCCGGAGGACTCGCCGGGCTGATTTTCGGCGGCGACATGTTCCTGAAAAGTGCCACGGAGATCGCCCGCAGGCTGGGCATCAGCGAATCGGTCATCGCCATTACGCTCGTCGCGGGCGGCACATCGCTGCCCGAACTGGCCTCGTCGGTCGTATCGCTGCTCAAAGGCAAGTCCGAAATGGCGCTGGGCAACGTCATCGGGTCCAATATCGCCAATATACTGCTGATCCTCGGCGTGAGCGCGACGATCCGCCCGCTGACGATGGGCGGCATCACGACGACCGACATTCTGATGGTGGTGCTAAGCTCCCTGCTGTTGCTGCTGACGGCGTTCACCTTCCGCAGGAAGCAGATCGACCGCTGGGAGGGCGCGATCTTCCTGATGATATACGTCGCCTATATCTGGTATCTGATACGCTGACGGACAGATACACGGGCAAAACGTGCCGTCTCCCGGCGGCGTTTGCACACAAGACGAATCCCTGCCGCGGCAGGGATTTTTCACGGCTGCCGGTCCAGATAGCGGTCGATCAGCCGCGGCACGGCATAGTCGCCCAGCGTGGCGGTCGGCACGGAGGGGAAATCCACCGGGAAAGAGATCTCGATGCGGTGGAACACGGCATGCAGCGTCTGGTGCGAGAGCTGGTGTTTCGGCATTGCGACGCTCCGCAGCAGACGCCATTCGACGCCGTCCAACAACGTTCGGAACTCTTCCGAATCGGTTAGTTCCGAAAAATCCGCCGCACGGTCCGTCTCGATCATCGGAAACTCGTACAGCCCCTGCCAGATGTCGCCTTCCCCGCGCCGCCGCAACAAGGTCCGGTCGCCGCATGTAACGTGCAGGTAGTTGAACCAACGGTCACGCACCTTGGTTTTCGACTGCTTGACGGGACGCTCCGCAACCGTTCCTGCAGCCAGAGCCAGACAGCGCGACGCAAGCGGACAGTCGGCGCATCCGGGCTGCGCCGGAGTGCATTGCAGCGCCCCGAAATCCATGACGGCCTGATTGTAACGCCCCGGACAGCGCTTGTCGAGCCGCATCTGCGCCAGTTCGGCGAACGTGCGCTTTCCGGCCGTGGAGTCGATCGGAAGGTCGATATCGAAAAGCCGCGCCAGCACCCGGAAAACATTGCCGTCGAGCACGGCGCAGGGAGCGTCGTAAGCGGCCGAGCAGACGGCCGCGGCGGTATAGTCGCCGACGCCCCGCAGCGAGCGGACCTCGTCGTAAGACCGGGGAAACACGCCTCCGAACCGCGCCGCGACCTGCCGCGCCGCGGCGTGCAGGTTGCGCGCACGGCTGTAATAGCCGAGTCCCTGCCACAACTTGAGCACCTCGTCCTCCGGAGCGGCGGCCAGCGACCCGACGTCGGGAAAGCGCTCCGTGAAGCGCAGGTAATAGTCCATGCCCTGTGCGACGCGGGTCTGCTGGAGGATAACTTCGGAAAGCCAGATGCGGTAAGGATCGCGGGTGCGTCTCCAAGGCAGATCGCGGCCGTGTCGGGCGTACCAGTCCAGCAATATATCGGAAATGTTGTCCATATTCTGTCTGCAAAAATAGCAATTTTCCCGTTTAGGCTCTATATTTGAAGAAACCAAGCCGACATCTAAAACTCAGGATTATGGAAAAGAAACACGAACTGATCGACAACGCTGCGGAAAAGCGATACGAATTCGACCTCGACGGGGATCTCGCCATGATCGAATACATCAAGGCGCAGGGATTCATCGTCCTGACGCACACCGAGGTTCCCGAAAAATACGAAGGACAGGGCATCGGCTCGGAGCTGACGCGCGCCGTATTGGAGGATCTCCGCGCCAAGAAACTGCCGATGATCCCCCAGTGCCCCTTCGTCGCACAATACATCTACCGCCATCCCGAATGGGCGGACGTGGTGCTGAAGGAAGTACCCGCCAAATAACGCAGGAACCGGCCGGACAAGCGGTCTCAGACGATTTCACCCCTGCGCAGCGAAGTGCGGCAGGGGTGAATTTCATTTTTCAGGGCCGGGTCCTGCAATTCCGACGGTCAGCAAACTCAGAAATCGTCCGTACGGAAAGGAACGACCGGCAGTTCGCGGGTATCGGCCAGATTGCCCGGCTGGAAATCGCGGAAGCAGTAGCGCACGGCCACGGGTTCCGGCACTTTCTCCGACGAAACGACCAGAGCGAACTGGTTTTCGACGACCGCATCGGCCGGATAAAATACCTTGTCGGCGCCGCAGATCTCGAATCCGCGGATGTCGGCCATCCGGTTGAAACCCTGATCCATATACTTGAACCTGACATGGGCCTTGCCGTCGCGGATCTCCATCGACTCGTACTGCGGGCTTTGGCAGGCGATCTCCTTCATCCCGTAGGTCTTGTTCAGCGCCATGAAAGCCAGCCGGTACCCCACGTCCCGCTTGTTCTTCGGGTGGACATTGCAAAACTCATAAGGCTCCACCAGATCGTTGGTGCAGATCATGCCGCTGTTGGGAATCAACTCCTGCGCCCGGCACTGCGCTTCGCGCAGGTAGGGCGACTTCCCGTTGCCGTACTCGAAGGGAGCGATCTCGACGTAATAGAACGGCAGGTCGTCCCGCCCCCACAATCCGCGCCACAACGAGACCATATCGGCCAGCCGCGCAGCGTAATCCATGTAGCGTCCGACGTTCGATTCGCCCTGATACCAGAGGAATCCACGGACGGTATAGCCCGCCACGGGACGGAGCATGGCATTATACATGACCATCGGACGCAGGTGCTGCGCGACGCGGGAGATTCCCTCTTCGGTCAGGTCGATGTCCGAATAACCGCTCAGCACTTCGCGGCTCATCCAGCTTTCGACGCGGCTTCCGCCCCACGAGCAGTCGATGATGCCGACCGGAACGCCGAGCACGTCGTTGAGCATTTCGGCGAAGAAGTAACCCGCAGCGGTGAATTTCGCCGCAGTAGCGGTCGTGCAGGGGGTCCAGCTTCCGGCCGTCCGGTCCTGCGGCGTATAGGCGGCGGCATGCGGAATCTTCACATAATGGAGTTTCCCGCTTTTGGCGCCCGCGCGGGCGATGATCTCGTTCGCATCCGTAACCGGACACTGCCAGAAACCGCCGAGCGGCATCTCCATATTGCTCTGCCCTCCGGCGAACCACACTTCGCCGATCAGCACGCGGTCGAACGTCACGCGGTCGCCGCTGGCGAAGGTAATCCGCTGCGGCTCGTAACTTCCGGCCGGCGTCCGGACCGATACGGCCCAGCGACCGTCGGCGTCGCTTTTCACAGCGGCTCCGGCGCCCCACGAGGTCTCGACTTTCACCGCGGCATGCGGCTCGGCCCAGCCCCACAACCGGACCTCGGCATTCTGTTGAAGCACCATGTCGTTGCCGATGATTTCGGGCAGCCGGATTTTAGCCGCGGCGCCCCATGCGGCCGCAAGGGCGATAAAAAGCAGGAGGATTCTTTTCATAACGGATCAGTATCGAATTTTTGCAAAAATACGATTTTTCGGCGGATGAAAAACAGTGGGAAGCGGAAAATTTCCCCGCAATTAATATAGGTATCTGTTTTTTCCATAAAAATCCCGCCGGAAAATTTGGTTTATTATATAAACTACTTTATATTCGTAATATATTTACGACACGAAAAAAGAATCTTAAAAACCGAACAGCATGGAACTCACGAACACCTCCCCGGACAAACGCCGCCTTTTCGGCCGCTGGTTCGCCCGCCGCATCACCACCTACCTCGTAGTCTGCGCATTCCTCGCCTTCGTCAACTGGCAGACCTCGCCCCATTACTGGTGGGTGGCATGGGTCGCAGCAGGATGGGGGCTGAATCTGGTGCTGTCGCTGGTCTGGTATCTCACCGACTGCGACGACGAAAACAATTACCGCTAAAACCTCCGCAACCATGAAAGCATGGAAACTCGTCCTGACCGTCGTTTTTGCGCTGGCATCCGTTGCCGCCGCGGCCAAAACCCTTGAAATCACCGTAACGGACATCCGCAGCGACAAAGGCAGTATTCTGGTGATGGCGAAAGTCGCCGGACAGAAACAGCCCGTTTACGGCATGTCGCCCGCCAAGAGGGGCGAAGTCGTGGTAACGCTCGAAGGCATCGACGCCGATGCGGCCGAGGTTTCGCTCTTCCACGACGAGGACGGCGACTATAAAATGAAGACGGGCGAACGCGGCCCGGCCGAAGGCTATGCCGCGAAAAAGTGCACCCTGCCCGCAGAGCGGAACACCGTGACGATACGCCTCCGCTACCCTGCCGCGGAATAGACCGCCGTCCCGCGTACGGCTGAAACGCCGCAGAAGACGCGCAGACATCCGGTAAAAAGCGAGGAACACCCGGAATAAATTCGTAACTTTAACCCCGAAATCCGACAGACATGGAAGACAGAAAGCTGGACGCCGCCGAGAGTTTGGCGCTCATCGGGCGGATGATCGAAAATACCCGCAGCCGCATGGTCCGCAACGCCGGACGGCCGTTTCTGGCGTGGGGCTATGCGACCGCCGCGACATTGATCGCCGTATGGGCCGCAGTGTCCTGCACCGGCGACGTACGCTGGAACTACCTTTGGTTCATGCTGCCCCTCTTGGGCAGCGCGCTGATGTACTTCACGCGCCCCAAGGCGGCCGAAGGCTCGGTGCACACCTACGTGGACCGCGTACTCGACCTCATCTGGAGCGTAATAGGCCCCGCCACCCTGCTGATAAGCACGCTGGCGATCTGTTTCGTCGTCCGGTTTCCGGTCGCATTCACCGTATTGCTGATGATCGGTCTGGGCACGACCATCAACAACCTGATCATCGGCTTCAAGCCCGGCGTGGCGGGCGGCATTGCCGGAATCGTGCTGGCGTCGGTCTCGCTCGTCGTCACCGGGAACTGGCACGCCGGACTGTTTCTGGCAGCCTTCGTCCTGATGACGATTATTCCGGGACATATCCTCAATTACCGGTACAGACACTCCCGCAGCGACGTGAAACAAGCGGCCGGACCGCGGCCCGGCAAGGCGACGAAAGACAACACTGCGGAGGAAGACGGCGCAGCGACCGAAAACGGCACTGCGGAGGGCGGCGCGGCAACGGACAGCACTGCGGCAGATGGCGCGGCAACGGGCAGCGCAGCGGCGGACAACACAGCGGCGGACAGGCCGCTGAACGCCGCCGAAAACATCGCACTCGTCGGCCGCATGATCGACAACACCCGCAGCCGCATGGTCCGCAACGCCGGGCGGCCGTTCCTGATATGGGGCTATGCGACCGTCGTCACGACACTCGCCGTATGGGCCGCCTACGCACTCTTTCCGGGTCGGAACTGGTACTACTTATGGCTGCTGCTGCCCGTGTTCGGAACCGCGCTGAGTCTGCTGACGATGCCCAAGGCGGACGGCGGCAGGGTCTACACCTTCATCGACCGCGTAATCGGTCAGGTGTGGCTGGTAATGGGTCTCACGGCATGGTTCGTCAGCCTGCTCTCGGTATTCGGCGACATGCCGGTCCCGATCCTCTTCGTCATCCTGCTGATGATGGGCATGGGAACAGCCATCACGGGGCTTGTCATCCGCTTCATCCCGGCCGCCGTCGGCGGGGCCGCGGCGATCGTCCTCGCCCCCGTATCGCTCGCCGCGACCGGTTATTGGGTGCCGGCGCTCTTTATCGCCGGATTCGCCGCAATGATGATCGTGCCGGGGCATATCCTCAACTACAAGTCGAATCATCCGAAACAATAGCCGTATGGAAGAACGGAAAATGTCCGAAAAAGAGGCGATGGAGCTGATCGCCCGCTCGCTCGAAGCGCAGCGACGCAAACTGAGTTTCGTGCGGAGCACGCTTTTCTTCGGCGCAGGAGCGCTGGCGCTGGCCGTCACAACGGCGGATTACGTCGTCCGGCGGACGACGGGCCGGGATTTGACGCTGCTGCTGGTCCTCGCCGGAACGGTCGCCGGGCTGGCCGCCCTCTATTTCCATTACAGAAGTCACCGCACGGTCACGGCCAACGACCGGACACTGATGAACGTCTGGGCCTATGCGCTCGGCGTATGTCTCTACACTGCGGGATATGTCGCCACGGGCGACGGACTGCAGCTGCCCGTCATGGGACTGCTGACCATGGGCGCAGCCATTGCGGCAGGCGTCACGGGCGAACTGTTCCGCCGCAGCGAAACCAACCGGTCGAACCAGAGCGGATCGCTGGCCGGACTGCTCTTCATCAGCATTTCGGGGGCATTTCTCGCCGCATGGATCTTCCGGGTCGCAGCAGCAGGAGAGACCGTCTCCCAATTCATACTCACCCTTGCGGCAGCCGTCATCCTCTTCTTCGGAACGGGAATCGTGCTGCGCTACAACGAACGCCGGAACCGTGTTTAAAGAACTCAACCCCCTGCTGCATTCCGAACTGCGTCTGGCCGTGATGTCGATCCTCATCGGGGTCGAAAGCGCCGATTTCGTCTTTATCCGGCAGCAGACCGGAGCCACGGCGGGCAACCTTTCGGTACAGCTGGACAAGCTGGCGAAAGCGAATTACATCGAAATCGAAAAGACCTTCCGGGGCAGGATGCCCTGCACCGTCTGCCGCATCACCGACACGGGACGCGACGCCTTCGCCGAATACGTCGCGGCGTTGCAGACCTATATCCGGAAATAAAGCGCCCGCAGGAAACAAGAGGCCCGCAAAGACAAGAGGTCCCCGGCCGAAACCGGAATTACCGCACGCACGGACTCCCGGACTCGGCAGCAGCCCCGCAGTCCGATTCCCTGCACGTCCGGACTCGGACCGGATTCGACCTTATCTCCCTGCTCCGGCGGGGATTTTTATTGCGGCCAACAATTACAGCGTACAGAAAAACGTCACCAGAAACGGAACGCTGAAATCGAGCGTGCAGCCGTGGAAAATCGAAACCACGGCATAGGGTTTTCCGGCCGCCTGCGTGATGACGGGGAGCGTGGTGTCGAAGGTGGTCGCACCGCCGATCGAGACGGCCGCCAGCGGTCCGCACCAACGGGCGACCAGCGGAGCGGCCAGCAGCGTGAAGATCTCGCGCATGACATTGCATAGCAGAGCGACGGTTCCCAGCTCCGCGCCCCGGAAATCGGCGATAAAGATGCTCGACAGCGAATAATAGCCGAAACCCGAACCGACGGCCAGCGTATCGGTCACGGCCAGCGGCGGCAGAAGCGGCGTCGCGAGAGCCGCGCCCGCCAGCGTTCCGACGGCAGTCATCACGGGCAGCAGCGCCAGCCGCGGATCGAGCCGCCGGACACGTCCCGCAAGGGTTTCATCATGGCCCAGCGTCACGCCGACACAAAACATCAGCGCATAGAGAACATACGTGCTGACACGCGCCCCGGCGACATCGAACGGCACAAGAGCGAAAAGTCCCGCAACGCATCCGGCGACGAAGAAGGCGACGATCACCAGACTCCCTTTCAGAGCTCCCCACATCGACAGCGGTTTTTCCGGCTCGGAGGCCGGAGAAGCAGGCGCGGGCGTCGGCTCGCACGCCGCCGAAGAAGATTGGGGAGAACACGGCGCGCAAAACAATGCCGGCTCCGAAGGTTCGGGCGAGCATGACACGCGACCCACCGCTGAATCCGAAGGTTCAGCAGAGCCTGACACACGACACACCGCTGAATCCGAAGATTCGGGCGAGCATGACACGCCACGCACCGCCGGATTCGGGAGCGTTTCGGAAGATATATCCGCAACAGTCCCGGAAGAGCAATTCGCACCGCAGCCCCCGCCTCCGGTCCCAAGTTCCCGGCCCGAAACAGAGCCTGCAGATGCCGGATTTGCCCCGGCGCCCTCCGTCCCGAAAGCACTGCGGCCCCGGATACGCCGCCACAACAGCCATGAAGCCCCGATGCTTCCCGCGACCGAGAAGACGAAGATCACGAAGGCGGTACGCCCCAGCGTCGCCATGCCGCCCACGACGGCGGGATCGGAACCGACTTCCAGTCCGAGCAGGAACAACAACGCCCAGATGATGACGGCGATCAGCCGGGAGACGAACGCGAGGCGCCGGCTTTGCAGCAGGCGCCCCGTGACGATTCCTCCGAGAATGACGGCGAAAAGAACAAGCATTGCCTACTCCTGCTTCGCCGTGAGTTTTTCGATCTGTTTTTCAGCTTCGGCGCTGAGTTTGCCGGCCTGTTTCTTGGCCTCTTCGACCAGCTTGTCGCCCGCTTTCTCGGCCGCCAGCTTCGCCAAAGCACCCTTCTCCTTGGCGCCGTCCACAAGTTTCGTGCGCTGTGCTTCGGCGGCTTCGACCAGCTTGTCGCCGGCACGTTTGGCCTCCTTGCGCAGGTTGTCGGCCTGCTTCTGAATCTCCTCGCCGAGCGATTCGCTGCCCGTAAGCTTCTGAATCTGCTGGTCAATGACGTTCTTCACGGCCTGCTCGGCCGCTTCCTTCACGCCGAGCGTAATCTTGGGCGAGGTGAACGTACCGCCTATGCCGACATTGACCGACTCCAAGATCCCGCCCGCAGAACCCGCAGGCAGGGCCACCTTGGCCGTATAGTCGATGGTCTGGTCGAGTCCCGTCGAACCGGACATGTTGATCTTTATGTCGCCCATCTTCAGGTCGAAGGGCTGGGTCGTAACCCGGCCGTCCCTGATCGAGAAACGGACGGCGACATCCTTGGCTTCGATTTTCCGCAACTTGTCGTTGTCGAGCGCCTTGGCCAGCGCATCGAACGCTTCGAGGTTCTGGATATGGATGTTCGCCGACTTGATTTCGCCCGTGGCGCTGAGCGACTGCAGGTCGGGTTCCATCTTCGGATCGAGCGCGGTCGTCATGTCGAGCGACAACGAATAATCGCCGCCCGTTTTGGCGAACAGCGGCACGAGTTTCTGCACCATCTCCAGTTCGTCGAACGTCTTGGAGAACGAAGCGCCCGAAAGCCCCAGCGACAGCTTCAGCGCCGGACGCTGCGGATCGGCCGCCGTCGAATAGCTGCCCGAAGCGGTCGCCGAACCGCCGAAGAGCTGCATGCGCAGCCGTTCGAGCGAAAGGGCGCCGCCGGCCACGCGCATCTCGCCCGATATGCCGGATACGGTCATTTTCTGGAAAAGCACCTTCTGCAGTTCGGTATTGAGCGAGAGGTTCAGGTTGCGCGGCACTTCGAGGGCCTGCACCGGTTCGGCGGAAGTCCCGGCCGACGACGTCTCCGGGGTCTCTTCCGGTGCGGAATCGGGCATGACGTTCATCATTTCGTTCAGGTCCAGCAGGTCGGACTTCACATAGAGACGTCCCGAAAGCATGTCGCCCCGCAGCAGGTAGCCGATGTAGCCCGAAAGCTGGCCGTTGGCCGCCAGATCGCTCCGGCCTATCGTAAGGCCGAGTTCGCCGAGCGTCATGGCCGCGGGCGTAATGGTCGCTGCGGCACGGCGGATATGGACCGCAGGCAGTTCGGGCATGGTCAGGCCCAGCCGCTCGACGACGAACGTTCCCGACGCGCCGATCCGCTCGTAGCGGCTCTTTTCGATGTCGGACATACGGCCCGAAACCTTCACGTCGGCGGTAATCAGGCCGCTCAGTTCCATCCCCTTTTCGAGCGGATACACCTCTTTGACGGCCCCCAGATCGACACGGCCGTCCACCGCGGCACGGAACGTCGGGTCGCTGACCAGATTGGTCGCATAGGCCGACGCCGAAAGCGAATTCCCGGCCATCCGGAGCGTGAATTTCGAAAGGTCGATTTCAGTCTTATCCGCCACGCCGCCGGGATTGGCGATCCGGACGTCGATGTTGATGCCGTCCACCGCCTTGGGCAGCGACGAGTACTGGAAACTGCCGTTGCGCACCTCCGTCCTGAGCTCGAACGCCGGAAGCGCCGCACCGCGCATTTCGCCGCGCGCCCAGAGCGCCATCGAAAGTTCGCCGCCGGCCGCAAGATTACGGAAGTCGCGGGTGTAGAAGGCCGGAACGAGCGAAAGCACGTCCTTGAACTGCACCTTGTCGCAGCCGGCCGTGACGTCCATGGCCACGGCGTCGTCTTTCAGCTCCACCCAGCCGTCGAGACCTACCTCGATGGCGTTCAGGCGCAGTTTGTTCTGCGAGAAGGTAAAGCGGCTGTTCGCCAGATCGGCCGCAATCACCGCATCCAGCTCCGCTTCGGCGCCGCTGAGCATCGGAATACCGCCCGAAACCAGCCGCATGCCCTTGGCCGTCAGCCGCAGGTCGAGGTCGGTCTGGTCGGCCGACATGTCGCCCCGCAGGCGAAGTGACAAAGGTGCGGTCGAGAAGCGCATGCCCGTCGAATCGTCCTCGTAACGGATCGCCGCGTCGCTGATCCTGAAGTCGCGGACCGAAAGGCGGAACGACGAAGGTTCCGCATCGGCGGGGGTCTCCTCTTCGCCCTGAGCCTCTTCCGAAGCCTTCACAACGTCCCAGTTCACCCTGCCGTCGGCAAGTTTGTGCGCATGAAGCGCAGGCTCCGAAAGAATGATCTTCGTCACCTCGAACCCCTCGTCGCCGAAAAGCGACATCACGTTCACGACCACCGAAATCCGCTGCGCGGCGACGATCGTATCGCCCGCGAAAGGCTCCTCGCCCACCAGCGTCAGTCCCTTCAGGTCGAGCGAAGCACGGGGAAAATGGCGCAACAGGCTGATGTCCAGCTTCTCGAAATCGAGCCGCGCATCGAGCATCGCATTGGCCTCACGCTTCACAATCTCGGCGATCTTGCCCCGCAGCACCATCGGCGCCACCAGAGCGATCACCAGCACGACGGCCACCACGATGGCCGCAATCTTCACGAATTTTTTCATCACTTATCTGTTTTAAAGGCGAAAACCGTGGTTTCCACCTCTTCGAATCCGACTTTGCGATAAAGCGCCCTAGCGGCTTCGCGCGCCGGGTTCGACGTCAGCATCACCTTCCCGGCGCCGATGCGGGCCGCATGCTCCACGGCGGCGCGCACCAGCGCATCGCCCGCGCCGCAGCCGCGTGCCGCGCCGTCCACCACGACGTCCTCGATCCACGCCTTGCGCCCCGAAGGCGCATCGTACCACGCCAGCGTCAGCACCCCGACGATGCGTTCCCCGGCCACGGCAGCCAGCAACTCCCCGGTTTCGCTTCCGGCCACACGCCGCAACACCTCGCGGGAGGGCGCGCCCAGCCGCGGCGAAAGCTGCGGCATCAGCCGCGCGAACGCCTCTTCGAGCGCATCCGAGACTTGGGTTATCCGTCGTATCTCAACCGTCATAACATCCGATTTTCGGGCAAAGTTAATCTTTTTTCACAACAGCTCCGCCGATCACCCTCGCCGGAGTCCGCAGAGCCGCAATTTACTCAACAAAGTTAATATTTTCGTCCGAATCTTTGGGGCATGTCTCGAAAAAAGATTACTTTTGCGTCGCATCGGTTCCCGAAACGCCCCGGAAGGGCGCGGGGATTAAAAGGGAATGCCGTGAAATCCGGCAACAGTTCCCGCTGCTGTAAGTTACGCAACATGTTCCGGCACTCTTTGGCCACTGTCCTCCGGGACGGGAAGGCGCCGGAACGGTAACGAGTCAGAAGACCTGCCGCATGCCGTTCAACCAATATGCACCCTGCGGAGAATGGGGCGCAGCAGACCGTCGCCGACACCGGCATCCGACACGTCAGCCCGTACCAGCCGCAGTCATTTGAAAGCCGATGAAACGCGTTTTACGACATATGGCGGTTTTATGCGCCGGCGCAGGATTCTGCTGCGCCTGCATGGACTACGGACCGCTGCATGAAGAGCCGTTCGCGCAGTCGCAGCGCGGCGTGTTCATCACGTGCGAGGGCAACTTCGGCTGGGACAACGCTTCGCTGTCGTTCTACGATCCGGCGGCACGGAGCGTCGAAAACGAAATCTTCATCCGCGCGAACGGCATGAAACTGGGCGACGTCGCCCAGTCGATGACCCTCCACAAAGGACGCGGATACGTCGTGGTGAACAATTCGGGCGCGGTCTATGTCATCGACCCGGCGACTTTCCGCGTCACGGGAGTGATCGAAGGGGTCGTCTCGCCGCGTTACATCCACTTCCCCAACGACACGACGGCCTATATCACCGACCTTTACGATCCGCGCATCACGGTCGTGGATTCCCGCAGCAACCGCATCCGCGGCCGGATTCCGATGAACGGCCACAAATCGACCGAACAGATGGTGCAGTGGGGCGACGAAGTGTTCGTAAACTGCTGGTCGTACGACGACAAGATTCTGGTCGTGGACGCCGCACGCGAAACGCTGGTGGACTCGATCGAGGTCGGACCGCAGCCCTCGTCGCTGGTCCTCGACCGCTTCGGCAAACTCTGGACCGTCACCGACGGACGCACCGCAGGCATTCCTGCGGCGCTCTACCGCATCGACGCCGCCACGCGCCGCGTCGAGCAGACCTATACGTTCGCCGCGGGCGACCATCCCTCGTCGGTCACCCTCAACGGCACGCGCGACACGCTCTACTTCATCAACCGCGACGTCTGGCGCATGCGGGTCGATGCCGAGGAGCTGCCCGTCACGCCGTTCCTGCCCTATACGCAGACCACCTATTACGAAGTGGCGGTCGATCCGCTGACCTCGGAGGTCTACGTGGCCGACGCCATCGACTACGTCCAGCACGGCGTGGTCTACCGCTTCACGGCGCGGGGCGCGGCCGTCGACACGATACGCGTCGGCATCACCCCCGGATCGTTCTGTTTCAAACCGTAAAAAACATTCGAAGAAGATGAAAAAATACGCATTCCCTCTGGCGGCTCTTCTGCTGGCCGCCTGCAACTCCGGCGAAGAGATCACGACCACGCAGACGGACGAACCCGTGGCCCGGATTCTCGAATACACTCCCGCACCGGGACAGTTCATCAACGAAGAGGCGCGCTCCGGAGGCGCGTTCGACAACGTGGATACGCCGGAGAAAGCCTGCCGGTACGCCGCCGCGCGTTTCGCCGAGAACAACTGGGTTTCGCTCGGCGGATGGGGCGGATACCTCGTCGCGGCATTCGCCGAGCCGGTACCCAACACGGGCGGTTACGACCTTTACGTCAAGGGCAACGCCATGAACACCTCGTCCGAGCCGGGCGTCGTCTGGGTCATGCAGGACGCCAACGGCAACGGAATGCCCGACGACACGTGGTACGAGCTGAAAGGCAGCGAGTACGACAACGCCGCGACGATCCGGGGGTATGCGGTCACCTACACGCCGCTCGCCGACGGCTCCGCCGCATGGACCGACGACCGGGGCGGCAGCGGCACGATCGACCGGATGGACGAACATACGCAGGCCTCCTACTGTCCGGCATGGATCGAGCCTGCCGACCTGAAATTCACCGGCACGCGGCTGCGCGACAATGTCGAACAGGCCGACGGACAGTGGAGACCTCAGGCGTTCGCATGGGGCTACGCCGACAACTTTTCGACGGTGGACCGGATCGGCACGACCAACCGCCTGCGCATCAGCGACGCCGTGACGGCCGACGGCTCGCCCGCCAACCTGCAGCAGATCGACTTCATCAAGGTGCAGACGGGCGTGAACGCCAAAGCCCCGCTGATCGGCGAGATTTCGACCGAAGTGTGCGGCATCGGCTGCTACCGGACCGTAACCAAACGCAACTGACCGCGTGCTGCGCACCGCGACGATACTCCTCTGCCTGACCTGCGCCCTGCCCGCCGCGGCGCAGCGTGACTCGACGGCCCGCACCATCGCCATCGAGTCGGTCGATATTTCGGGACGCCGCCCGATGAAGGAGATCGGCGTACAGCGCACCGAGCTGGACACGCTCGTCCTGCGCGAAAACATCACCGCATCGCTGGCCGACGCCCTGGCGACGGGTTCGACCATCTTCATCAAATCCTACGGCCGCGCAACGCTCGCGACCGCCTCGTTCCGCGGCACGGCGCCCTCGCACACGCAGGTGACGTGGAACGACATGAAGGTCAATTCGCCGATGCTCGGACAGGTCGATTTTTCGCTGATACCCGCCTATTTCATCGACGACGCGACGATCTATCACGGAGCCAGCTCGGTGGGCGTCACCGGCGGCGGGCTGGGCGGCGCGGTGACGCTGGCGACCAAAGCCCCCGCGGAGCAGGGATTGGGGCTGCGTTACGTGCAGGGCATCGGGTCGTTCGCCACGTTCGACGAATTCCTGCACCTGACCTACGGAGGCGCGCGGTGGAGCAGTTCGACGCGCGTGCTCTACAGCACCTCGGACAATGATTTCCGCTTCCGCAACTACAACTCGAAAGAGTTCGTAACCGACGACGACGGCCAAATCGTCGGCGAATATTACCCCCTGCAGCGCAACCGCAACGGCGGATTCCGCGACCTGCACGTCATGCAGGAACTCTATTACACCACGCGCGGCGGCGACCGGTTCTCGCTGGCGGCATGGTACCTCGATTCGCACCGCGGACTGGCGATGCTCACGTCCGACCGCAACAAAAGCAAACAGAAACAGAATACGCAGGACGAGCGCACGCTGCGGGCCGTGGCAGGCTGGGAGCGGCTGCGCAACGGACTGAAACTCGGCGCACGCGCGGGTTACACCTACACCGATCTGCGCTACCTGCTCAAGCAGGACCCCGAAGGCAAAGGGCAGTTCGTCGTCAATACCGACGCCCGGAGCCGCATTCACACGCTCTTCGCCAAGGCCGAAGCCGAATATGCGCTCGGCGAGAAGTGGCTCTTCTCGGCCAACGCCGCCCTCCATCAGCACCGGGTGCGCAGCGGCGACCTCTCGGTGATCGGCAACAACGGCCTGCGGGCCGATACGCTCTACCGGCAGGAGCGGTTCGAACTTTCGGCGTTCGCCGCCGTGAAATGGCGTCCCGTGCCGCGGCTGGGCGTCGCCGCCGACCTGCGGTGGGAGTTATACGGAGACCGTACCACGCCCGTCATCCCGGCGCTGTTCGCGGACTACGTGCTCTCGAAACGCGGCAGCGTGGTCGTCCGGGCTTCGGCCGCCCGCAACTACCGCTACCCCACGCTCAACGACCTCTACTTCCGTCCCGGCGGCAACAAGAACCTCAAACCCGAACGGGGCTGGACGTTCGACGCGGGCTTGGAAACGACGCTCAAAGGCGACGCCCGTTCGCTGCGCGCGTCGGCCACGGCGTTCGATTCGCGCATCGACGACTGGATACTCTGGATAGGCAGTCCCAAACTGGGTATCTACACCCCGATCAACATCCGCCGCGTCCACAGTTACGGCGTCGAAGCCAAACTCTCGGCCGAAGCCGAGACTTCGGGCGGCTGGCGACTGCTCCTCGACGGCAATTTCGCATGGACCCGTTCGATCAACCGGGGCGATCCGTTCAGCCCGGCCGACGAATCGGTCGGCAAACAGCTCGTCTACATTCCCGTCTATTCGGCGGCCCTCACGGCGCGCGTCGAGTGGCGGCGGTGGGAGCTGACCTACAAATGGAACTGGTACAGCGAACGTTACACCATGTCGAGCAACGACCTCGGCGTCTTGGGCCGCGTGAAACCCTACTTCATGAGCGACCTCTCGCTCGAAAAGGGACTCGACTGCAAATGGGCGTCGTTCTCGCTCAAAGGCTGCATCCACAACCTGCTCAACGAGGAGTACGAATCGGTGCTTTCGCGCCCCATGCCGCGGCTCAACGTCTCCTTTTTCATCGGCATAACCCCCAAATTCGGCAAACGATGACGCTGCGTGAACAACTGCTCGAACTCACCGAGCCTAAATACATGAAATTCACCTCGGCGCTGATGCCGGGCGTCGAAAACGTGCTGGGCATACGCCTGCCCGTATTGCGCAGCATCGCCAAGGAGATCGCCGCCGGGGACTGGCGCGCATATCTGGCCGAAGCCGAGGATTTCTATTTCGAAGAGCGGATGCTGCAGGGGCTGGTGATCGGCTATGCCCGGTGCGAACCCGCCGAAAAGCTCGCACACGTGGCCCGCTTCGTACCCAAGATCGACAACTGGGCCGTCTGCGACTGCTTCTGCTGGCGGCTCCGCGCCGCCGAGCGGCAGCCGATGTGGGAATTCATACAACCCTATTTTCACGCGCAGGCCGCATACGACGTGCGTTTCGCCGTAGTCATGGGGTTGGGCAATTTCGTCGATGAACAGCACCTCGAAGCGTTTCTGCGGCAGCTCGACGGCATCCGCCACGAAGCCTACTACGCCCGCATGGCCGTGGCATGGGCGGTGTCGGTCTGCTACGTCAAATTTCCGCAGCGCACGCACGTGTGGCTGGGCACCTGTTCGCTGGACGACTGGACCTACAACAAATCGCTGCAGAAAATCATCGAGTCCTACCGCGTGAGCGACGCCGCGAAGCAGGAAATCCGGGCGATGAAACGCCGCCGGTAAAAAGCGTGCGCGGCTCCCGCGCAAAGCGCCGGAAATATCCGCCGTCCCCGCAGAAAAAGAGCCGGGGCGGCGCGTTTTTGCAAAATAATGCTACCTTTGTATAGAAAATCCGAAAACAAGGCCCTATGCGCAAACTGGTAATCATTCCGACCTACAACGAGAAGGAAAACATCTCGGCGATGATCGACAAGGTCTTTTCGCTGCCCGAACCTTTCGAACTGCTCGTCATCGACGACGGTTCGCCCGACGGGACGGCTGAAATCGTCAGGCAACGCAGGAAAGAGTTCCCCGAAACGCTTCACCTGCTGGAGCGCAGCGGCAAACAGGGGCTGGGAACGGCCTATCTGACGGGGTTCCGCTGGGGACTGGACAACGGATTCGACTACATCTGCGAAATGGACTGCGACTTCTCGCACAATCCCGACGATCTGGTGCGGCTGTACGAAGCCGCCGCCGAGGGCAACGACGTGGTGGTCGGCTCGCGCTATGTGCAGGGCGTAAACGTCGTCAACTGGCCGATGTCGCGTCTGCTGATGTCCTACTTCGCCTCGATGTACGTGCGCATCGTGACGCGCATGCCCCTGCGCGACGCGACGGCGGGATTCGTCTGCTACTCGCGCCATGCGCTGGAGACGCTCGACCTCGACGCCGTAAGGATGAAGGGATACGGCTTTCAGATCGAGATGAAATACTCGGCGTGGCGGCTGGGGCTGAAACTCAAGGAGGTGTCGATCATCTTCGTCGAACGCCGCGAGGGTACCTCCAAGATGAGCGGCGGCATCTTCCGCGAAGCGTTCTTCGGCGTGCTGGGACTCCCGCTGCGCAAAATCAGGGCCGCGAAAAAAGCACAGAATATGAAAAATAGAATTTAAATCCGATCCTAACCAAAAGTAAAAAATTTTTGTCGGGATCGGATTATGTAATTTCTTCGTCTATTTTATGAGATACTATTTTTTGTATCTCTGCGCCCGGTGCCGCTCCCGCTTTTCCAAGAATTCTTTGCGAGACGGAAATTTCCTTTCTCCGGATAGCACCTTTTTATCCCAACGTCGCTGCATAAAATAGCCGGATATCTCTGGCCCCCAGACGATTGTGACCCAGACAGCAGCCTGTCCGGCGCAATAACAAGCGATTTGCACCCACGGCGTCAAATTCGTTCCCTCGGCAATAAGCACTTTATAGGTCAATAACGGCTCGAAAACGGCAAGGAACATAAGTATGGCTTGCGCCTGCCTGTCGCTCCGCGTAACGCCGAGATATTTCCAACCTGCCGCAACGATCAGCAAATTCGCAAAGAAGATAAACAGCATCAGCATTGGCCACGGAGCGATAAGGGTTACGTCCGATTTATCCATAAAAACACCAACCCGAAAATAGCGGGCAACATCCCCTGAATCAGGGTTATGGCAACGATCCGCAGCATACGGTTATTCGACGGACAAATTCAGCTCAGGATTTTGGCGTGCAATCTCCCTGCAAAGCATATTTTTCACCTCTTCCACTGTGAACATCTGATTTCCTATCCGATAATATCCCATGCCGTCAGCGCTGGCATGGAAAATTATTTCATAAAAAACCAAATAACGAATCGCAGCATATGCACTGCCGGAAGCACCTGCTGCAAGCATAGCTTTCCAAAATACGAGAGCATATATTTTTGCTTTCCAACAAGCCCATGCTGTTGCTTTAACATCTGCAATAACAAGTTTCTTGAGGAACGACTTAATCGTACGGGTAGATTTCAATCCAATCTCCCACGCTCTACCATTGTCCGTCCAATATTCCCAAGAACCCAAAAAGACATTATACGAATCTGCGATCAACTTCCGATCATCGTCATCGTCAGCCGCACGATACCACGTCAGATATGCTTTTTGCATTTTAGATTTAAATACAGCATCAGAATCATTTGCAGTTTCAAGACGCTCCACTTCCTCCATATAACCTTTCACGGCAGAAGCCAAAGGGGCGTCCCGATTCATTTCGGGAATAATGGAAAAATCTTTCGTCGGCAGGGAGGATTCAACGGCAGCAATAATTGCCGGATCAACCGAAACATCCACACAATTTCGCACAAAGGCATTTATCTGTGCAGTGGACATGTTTCTGAAATTCTGATTTTTCAATGCAGCCGTCTGCACACTTGCCATCTGTTTGATAAAATCCTCTGCGGTCCCTGAAGCACGCGTCATAACATCAGGATTCTCACCAAAATAATTAAGGATCTCTTGTAGATAAAGATTATGTTCCGCACCCGCTTGCAATGGCGTTTCAGAAGGAAAATTCGTGGCGGATTCGCTTTCCTGAGTTTGACACGACATTGCGAAGATCGCAAAACCGATCACAATCAATGCAATACGTTTCATAAAATTGAAAAGTTAGTGACACAAGATTTGAATTCGAGAGTACAAGTGGATATCCAAAACCTAAAATACTATAAAATAGTAAATATCACCATATATATTTATAAAATATTTCATAATATATTTTGATGAATATTGAATTTTCATCAAACCTTGGATTTTATAACACATACAAAGGTTGCGGACCGCAATAATGACAATTGCATCGAAAAACACGGCGGCAATTCCGGCGGCAATCCGATATCGTTACGCCCGCTCCAGCAAAGAGGTCAGAACGTAAAGAAATAGTTCATGAAAAAGTTCCAGAAGGTGACCACGCCGATGGCGAAAAGCTTGGCCAGATAGAAATTCAGGCGGAAACGGCCGTGCAGCAGCCAGATCGTCAGGTTGTTGATGACAAGTCCCACGGCGGCAATGCCCAGAAAGCGGAGGTACTGTCCCGTAATGTCAGGATTCTCGTTGTGGAAAGTCCAGATCCGGTTCAGGATGTAATTCGTCGTCGAGGCGCAGAGAAAGCCGAGCGAATTGGCGACGTACTTGTTGAGCCTCAGCCACTCCTTGCAGAGGTAGGTGATTCCGAAATCGACGAAGACGCCCGAACCGCCCACGATGCAGAATTTGAGAAACTGCTCGATCATCGCGCAACCTCCGTGCGGAGGGGTTTTCCGTTAAACCAATTCGTATACCCTTCCCGGCGCAGGGCGAAGCCGGCGTCGAAATCGGTCCCGGCCAGCTGTTCGGGCACGACGAACGCCACTTCGCGCCGGATCTCCTCCTCGGCGGGAATTCGGAAACGTTCCCCGGTGTCAAACTCCTCGACGCGGAAACGGCCGTGCTTCCAGAGCATGACGAGCGACATGTCGCCGCCCAAGTCGATATTATAAGGATAGGGATTGTCGATTCGCAGCGAAAGCCGCAGCGTATCGCCCGCGGCGACACGTTCGGGAAGCCCCGTAAAGGAGATGTCCACAAGGCGGGTCGGATGGAAATGCGTATCGACGAACCACGTGAAACGCTTGCCGTTGGGCAGTACGACGCTCCGGACGCGGCCCGTAGTGTCGGCTTCGTCATAAGGCGTCTCGACCAGCACTTCGCGGCCGGCAAAGCGCGTATCGTCGTCACGGAACTGCCATTGGTGGGTCCGGTAGCGGATATTGGGCTGGCAGTAGGCCTCTCCGCCGGTATAGAAGGCGTATTTGGCCGCGACGGCGTAACCGTGGCGGAAAACGACGGGACGGCCGTCGGCGATTTCGGCGATCTCCCCGTAACTGGTGCGGTTGTCGAACACTTCGTAACGGATGCCCAGCGGATTGAAGATCATCACCAGCCGCGTCAGGGCGATCAGGGCGAGCGTCACCCACCCCATGCGCATCAGGTAGCGGCGTGTCCGGGGATGACGCCGGGCGTAGGTGAAGAGCGTATAGAGCAGTCCGAACACGGCGACGATCACCCACTGGGGCTGGACGTATCCGCGCAGCGTCGAAAGCAGAAAAAAGACGATAAACGCCGCCGGAATGAATCTCAGCGCGCGTTCGACGGCGTTCTGCGGCTTCACGGCGATCCACGACCGGACATAGAGCGGCACGAAGAACGGGTTGAAGACGACCAGCAGGTTGAGCAGGTATTCGGCGACGTAACCGGGCCGAAAGACCGAGTTACGCCCCGCCAAATGATAGGCCAGCGACGCCCAGTCGTGCTCGTACTGCCACACGAAATGCGGCACGAGCAGCAACAGCGCCACCGCGCCGCTGAGATATAGGGTCGGACGCAGGAACACGCGGGGGGGGTCGCCGCAAGCGCGAAGAGCACCACCAGCGCCCCGTGGTACTTGCTGTAGGCCATCAGCGCCATGGCCACGCCCATCCAGAGCCACGCCGCGCGCCGCCCTTCGGTGAACCATTTGAAGGTGAGCAGGAACAACGCCGCGGTCATCATCAGCGGACCGTCGGGCACGGCGATAAAACCGTACAACTGCAACATAAGCGTCGCGGCCGAGAGCATGACGAAAAGCCCCGCATCGCGGCGGTCGGCATCTGTGGGCCGGATGATGCGCCAGAAGACAAAGAGGTAAAGCGGCTGCAGCAGGGTAAAGAAAAACCGCACGCCGAACTCCCCGCCGAAGAGATGCTCCCCAAGCCAAACCAGCAGCGCCGTCATCGGCGGATGGTCGAAATAGCCCCACGAGAGGTTTTCGGCGAACATATGGTAGTAGGCCTCGTCGTTGGCCAGCTCCGTGAAACCGGCCTGAAAGAGGTTGCAAATCCACCATACGCCCAGCCAGAACGCGACCAAGGCGTCGGGGCGGAGCGATGCGTATATCTTTTTGACGGATGCTCTCATACGGCGGCAAAGGTAGCAAAATTTATCGGTTTTGCGCCACCCGGCCCCCAAAGAGAGGTGCATGCGGACAGCTTTTGCGAAAAATCGCCGCATGAGGGCGGACGCGGCATATTTTTTCCGCGTCGGCCGCCGTCGGCCGTATTGTTTACAATTTGTTCATTAATTGGAGCGCCGAACGATTGCCGCCTCGGAAACAATCTCTATATTTGCTCCCGGTCAAGGTTCCCCGCCGGCGGCTGCCGGCTTGGGATCAAAAGGGAACTCCTGTGCAAATCAGGGACTATCCCCGTAGCTGTAAGCTCCGTTGCGCTCCGCACACTCTCAGAGCCACTGTCCGTCGGACGGGAAGGCGTGCGGAAGGAGCGAGTCAGAAGACCTGCCTGACCGATATACGGCACCCGCTTTCGGGATATAGAGCGGTGCAGCAACTTTGTTTTACACTGATTTTTTTGGTGAAACCATGCTTTTCAGGCGGCCGTCCGCCGGCAAAAGCGGGCTTTATCGCATAACCGGCCAACAACAAAACAGGAGAAAATATGGGCATTTCCGAACTTTACATCGTAAAACGCGACGGCAAGCGCAAAGCGTTTTCCGTCGAGAAAATCAAACGCGCCGTACGCAAGGCCTTCCTTTCGGTCGGCAGCTACGCCACCGACGACGACATCACGTCGATACTGAGCCGCGTACACGTGTCCGACGGCATGAGCGTAGAAGAGATTCAGAATCAGGTCGAAGTGGCGCTGATGGCCGAGCGTTACTTCGCGGTGGCCAAGAGCTACATGCTCTACCGCCAGAAACACACCGAAGAGCGCGAAGACCGCGAGAAACTCGAATTTCTGATCAACTACTGCGACGCCTCGAACCCGGCGACCGGCTCGAAATACGACGCCAACGCCAACGTCGAAAACAAGAACATCGCCACGCTGATCGGCGAGCTGCCGAAGCAGAACTTCATCCGCCTGAACCGCCGCCTGCTGACCGACCGCATCAAGGAGATGTACGGCAAGGAGCTGTCGGACAAATACCTGCACCTGCTCAAGGAGCACTTCATCTACAAGAACGACGAGACGTCGATGGCCAACTACTGCGCCTCGATCACCATGTATCCGTGGCTCTTGGGCGGCACGCTTTCGGTGGGCGGCAACTCGACCCGTCCGACGAACCTCAAATCGTTCTGCGGCGGATTCGTCAACATGGTTTTCATCGTGTCGTCGATGCTTTCGGGCGCATGCGCCACGCCCGAATTCCTGATGTACATGAACTATTTCATCGAGCAGGAGTACGGCGAAGATTACTACAAGCGGGCCGACGAGGTGGCCGACCTCTCGAAGAAACGCCGGACAATAGACAAGATAATCACCGACTGCTTCGAACAGATCGTCTACTCGATCAACCAGCCGACCGGGGCGCGCAACTTCCAAGCCGTGTTCTGGAACGTGGCCTACTACGACCGCTACTACTTCGAAAGCCTGTTCGGGGAGTTCGTATTTCCCGACGGTTCGCATCCGCACTGGGAGTCGCTGTCGTGGCTGCAGAAGCGTTTCATGAGGTGGTTCAACCGCGAGCGCACCAAGACCGTGCTGACTTTCCCGGTAGAGACGATGGCGCTGCTGACCAAAGACGGCGACGTGATGGACCGGGAGTGGGGCGACATCACGGCGCAGATGTACGCCGAGGGGCACTCGTTCTTCACCTATATCAGCGACAACGCCGACTCGCTGTCGAGCTGCTGCCGTCTGCGGAACGAGATTCAGGACAACGGGTTCAGCTACACGCTCGGCGCGGGCGGCGTCTCGACCGGCTCGAAGAGCGTGCTGACGATCAACCTCAACCGCTGCATCCAGTACGCCGTGAAGAACGGCATGCACTATCTCACCTATCTGGAAGAGATCACGGATCTGGTACACAAAGTACAGACGGCTTACAACGAAAACCTCAAGGAACTGAAGTCCAAAGGCATGCTGCCGCTCTTCGATGCGGGCTACATCAACCTTTCGCGCCAATACCTGACCATCGGCGTAAACGGACTGGTCGAAGCCGCCGAATTTCTGGGAATCCGCATCGACGACAACGACGACTACGTCGCTTTCGTGCAGAACGTACTGGGGCTGATCGAGCGTTACAACAAGAAATACCGCACCAAGGAGCTGATGTTCAACTGCGAGATGATCCCCGCCGAAAACGTCGGCGTGAAGCACGCCAAATGGGACCGCGAGGACGGATACGCCGTGCCGCGCGACTGCTACAACTCCTATTTCTACGTCGTCGAGGACCAGTCGCTGAACGTCGTCGACAAATTCCGGCTGCATGGACGCCGCTACATCGACCACCTCACGGGCGGCTCGGCGCTGCACATGAACCTCGAAGAGCATCTTTCGAAAGAGCAGTACCGCCACCTGCTGCGCGTGGCCGCGGCCGAGGGCTGCAACTACTTTACGTTCAACATTCCCAATACGGTCTGCAACAAGTGCGGGCATATCGACAAACGCTATCTGAAAGCGTGTCCCGCATGCCATAGCGACGATCTGGATTACCTGACGCGCGTGATCGGCTACATGAAACGGGTCTCGAACTTCTCGGCCGCACGCCAGCAGGAGGCCGAACGCCGCTATTACGGCAACATGAAACCGGCGGCGGGCGGCGCGAAAACACCCGGACAGCAGGGTGCGCACCCGCAGGAGGGACCGCACCCGCAACGGGAACCGTTCGCACAGAAAGAATCGGCCCACCAGAAAAGTTCACCCGCTCAGGAGGCCGTATGACAGCTCCGGAAACAGTAGTCCGATACTACAATTTCGACATCGTATTCGCGGAGATTCCGGGCGAAACGACGCTGGCGATCAACATCGCCAACTGCCCGAACCGCTGTCCGGGGTGTCATAGTCCCCACCTGCAGGCCGACGCGGGGCATGTGCTCGACGCCGCGGAACTGCGCGCCCTGCTGGAACGGTACGGCCGTTCGGTGACCTGCGTCTGCTTTATGGGCGGGGATGCCGCGCCGCACCGGATCGCCCGGCTGGCGGAGGTCGTGCGGCAGGAGTTGCCGGTCCTGCACGTCGGCTGGTATTCGGGACGGCAGGAGTTGCCGGAAGGATTCGCGCCGCAGGTGTTCGATTACATCAAACTGGGCGGCTGGGTCGAGTCGCTGGGGCCGCTGACTTCGCCGACGACCAATCAGCGGCTCTACAGAATCGGTCCTGCGGGCGCAATGGAAGACATTACGGAGCAATTCCGTCACAAACCGTAAACGGAACGGCGTTTTGTTCAGGGGAACCGGAGCATAGGAGATTAGTTAAGCGTTGTCTGCCATACAACGATTTACCTCCGGTTCCCGGAACAAAACCACCCACGGCCGGAGCCGATCGGAACAGCGGCAGAAAAATCGGCGCGTCTGTTTACGAACGCCGCATATCGGTCATCGGACGGGTTTGCACGATACGGGATTCCGAAACCGTGGACGGAACAAGAGTTTATCTTGTAACGTGGATCGTACGGCGGTATTCCGTGGGAGACATGCCCGTATGCAGGCGGAAAAAGCGGCTCAGCGAAGACTGGTTGGCGAAGCCGGCGCGCCGCGCCACGGCCTTTATGTCGAGCCTCGCGTCCCGGAGCAGGGTCTTGATCTCGATAACGACATAGTCGGCAATCATCTCATGGGCGGACTGGCCGTTTACCTCCAAAACGACTTTGGTCAGGTATACGGGAGATATGCACAACTTATCGGCATAAAAAGCGACCTCCCAGCGCGTTTTGTGGTGTTCGCCGACCAGCATGGCGAACCGCATGGCGATATTTTCCTTGTTGGTATTCACGAAAGGGCGCTTCTTGGCGCTCGTCGTCTGCTGGAAAAGGACATAGAAATCCCAGTAATAAATCCGCAGCAGGTGCAGAATGGTCTCCCGCAGGAAAACGGGATCATCGTTACTGCCCCTGAGATCGATCGTCCGGCAAAACCCAAGAAACCGGTTTCGGTCCACGTCGTTGACGCTGTACAGGAAATTCTTCCGCATATAGAAGAAAAAATCCGGGGTTATTTTTCCCAGCCCGCTCATGATGTCGAGGAACATCTCCTTGTCTACTTTGAAAAAGGTCATCGAGAAATCGTCGCTGACCTCGCGGATCGACACCAGCTGCAACGGCAGAATCGTAACGATATCGTTTTCGGAAATCGGACTGCGCACCGAAAAAACCTCTATCACAGCGGTACCTCCCGTGCAAATACCGCAGAAACCCTCCTCCTGATAGGCCTCGTGTTCGCTTATCGGCAGAGACGAAATATCGGTATATATTTGGAATTTAGGATGCATGCTGATTTTATTGCATTAAATATACGACATTCGCCTTCCCCGCACCTCTTTAATGCAAAAATTGAACTCGAATGGCAAACTTAAGTATCAAAACTCAAAATCGCACCGGAGAGGCGGCATAACGCGAAAGCGCATATCATGCTCCGCCGCAGGAAATTTCCCGAACGGGCAAAATCACGCTCCTTCTCAAAAAGCGGCACCGCCCGAACAAATCTGCGAAAAGCAAACCGCCGCAGAAGGGCATGGCAAAAAAGAAAAGGAGTCAAAACCTTGACAATCAAAGTTTTGACACCTTAATCAGTACCCGGAGCCGCATTTGAATATATTAAATTCTATTAAACTTAAATAGAGGCAAGAATGAATAAATTTATATTTATTTTATTTATTATCAATAATATATAAATATTTAATCATTTTACCAGATAAATTCAGATTGAACATATTTTAGCAGATGTGGGGAAAATGTGGGGAATTTTTCGTATTTTTGCTCTGTCAATCCGGAATCTGGGTACTATGAAAATAACTCTTATCATCAAAAAGAGCGTAAAACGCTATGATACAGAATCGAAGGCGACCATTTACGCACGCCTGCGGGACGGCAGACAGGTAGATATGGTCGCACCGACCCGGCTCACCATCAACCCCAATCTTTGGGATGACAAGGCCGAACAGGTCAAAAGCAAAATCGTTTGCGACGACGAAATGCGTTCCTATTACAACGATGAAGCCCGAAAACTCAAATCCTATCTCGAAAGAGCCTATCAATCCCGACAGACGGCAGAACCGCAAAAAGAGTGGCTGAAAGAGACTTTGGAACAATATTACAATCCGCAAAAGTACAATGTCGAAACGGCCACGGAAGAAACGGCCAAACCGACATTGATCGCATTGTTCGACGAATTTCTCGAAAAGCACCGTCTTTCCGATGTCCGCAAAAAGAATTACCGGGTCATCAAACGAGGATTACAGCGGTATGAACTTTATATCCGGACAACCAAGAGGGGGCAAAAAGCATTCGTATTGGACATCGATCAAGTAACGGCCGACACCTTGCGGAATATTTGGGATTTTTTGGAAAATGAATACCGCTACTGCGCTCTTTACCCGGAAATCTACGCAGCTATCCCCGAAGCACGCACACCGCAACCCAGAGGAAAGAATACGTTATTGGATTGTTTCTCGCGCATCCGAACTTTCTTCTACTGGTGCAACAGCAACAAAAAGACCCGGAACCGACCGTTCGACGATTTCCCGTTGGAGGAATGCACATACGGAACGCCTTATTATATCACGGTCGAGGAGTTGCACAAGATTTACGGCACGAATCTGATGCGGCATCCGCAACTGGCCGTTCAGCGCGACATCTTCGTTTTTCAATGTCTGATCGGCTGCCGGGTGGGTGATCTGCTGAAAATGACGAAATCGAATCTGATCGACGGAGCCATCGAGTATATACCACGCAAGACCAAAGAAGGGCGGCCGCTGACCGTGCGGGTTCCGCTGAATCAGACAGCCAAAGAGATCGTATCCCGTTATAAAAGTCTGGACGGCGACAAACTGCTACCGTTCATCTCCGAGCAGAAATACAATCTGGCGATCAAGCGGATTTTCAAAGCTGCCGGATTGAAACGGTTGGTTACGGTCATAAACCCCACTACTCGCGAAGAAGAAAAGAGGGTGCTTTACGAGATCGCCTCGTCGCATCTGGCCCGCCGGACATTCGTCGGAAACCTGTACAAGCAAGTCAAAGATCCCAATCTGGTCGGAGCTTTAAGCGGACATAAGGAAGGCAGCAAGGCTTTCGCACGTTATCGCACCATCGACGATGAAATGAAAAAAGAATTAGTAAATTTGTTATCGTAAAGGAGATGATTGCGTCCGCAGCGCGGTCGGAATGCAACGAACATTAGCCCGCAATCATAAATCACATTAAACAGTGATTTTATTTGACTTATTCATAAATTGCGCTATATTTGCATTAAAATCACATCAAATTGGGATTTATGGACAAAGTCGGTAATGCAATAAAAGAGCGCCGCAAGATATTGAAAATAACGCAACGGACACTTGCGGAATTGGCCGGCGTGGGTATCAACACGCTCACAAAAATTGAGCGCGGAGAAGGGAATCCCACGATCGAAGTTCTTGAAAAAATACTCGATACACTGGGGCTGGAACTACAAATCGGAATCAAACAGCGGAATG
>NZ_AENZ01000039.1:0-9760 GCF_000183485.2 Alistipes sp. HGB5
TAATATACTAAAATACTAAAAGTAGTATTTCTCGTTTTTTGCGTGTTTTTTGTACCGATCGGGGAAGCGTACCGAAATAAATCCTGTTTCCGTCTTTCGGTACGTTTTGTTTCTGTACCGGAATTAATCAAAGATTAGAATAACCATAAATGTTTTTATACGTTAATCATACGTATGTATATATGTATATATTTGTTTTTGAGTATCTTTGTGTGCTATAAATAAAAAATAAAAGACATGAGCACTTATTCGTATAAAAATCCGAAGTTTATAAATTCCCCTAAAGGGGTGGTTGAAGTTGTAGAAGTGATTTATGACGGCAAAGATGATCCGGCCTATTCACTGGCTATTATTAAATGGGAAAATACCTATAAATTAGGTATTCGTTGGAACATCGCTTATAGTGAATGGGACGATTACCGCAAACAGAACGGGCAAGATGAATGTATAGGTAATCCACAGTCGAGAGGTATTCCCACCTGGTTTGTTTTGCCCGATGATATGATGTTTGGTGAGAAGTTCAGCGGTGCGATGCAGAGGCTTGATGAATTAAGAAAAGGTAAGTAAGCAATGGAACAGGGAGAAATCATATTATACCAGCCGGATGAAGCGGTCAAGTTGGAAGTGAGGTTGGAAGATGAAACCGTTTGGCTGACACAAGAACAAATAGCCGACTTGTTCGGGACTAAAAGGCCAGCTATTACCAAACATTTGAACAACATTTACAAAAGCGGCGAACTTGATATAGATAGCACATGTTCCATTTTGGAACATATGGGTAATGACGGCAAACAGAGATATACTACTAAATATTATAATCTTGATGCGATTCTGTCAATAGGATATCGGGTTAATAGCAAGAACGCAACCCTTTTTAGGAAATGGGCGAATAGTGTATTAAAGGATTATCTTTTAAAGGGGTATTCCATTAATAAACGTTTGTCAGAACTTGAAAGGACTGTCGCTCAACATACCGAGAAGATAGACCATGATCCGCTTCAGCTTTCCCAGCAGCCCGTCTATCAGCAGCCTTGTCCTGTAAAAGCCTGTCTGGTGCGAGAGCTTTGTCAGGTGGTTCAGATTGTTCGCCATTCCCGCCAGGCTGCGCAGCAGCGCATTCTCTTCAGGCGTATGCCTTGCCGTAACGGTGGCCGCCAGTGCCACCTCCCTGATATAGACCGCCAGACTCCGGCCGGACTTCCTTGCCCTGAATCTGAGAGCCTCGTAGCTGACGGGGGAGAACTTCACTGTCACTCCCTTGGTCAGCTTCCGCGTCCTGCCCAGTGCCGGACGGCCGCGTTTTTTCTTCATCTCATTCATATCCTTTGTCATATGTTTTTTCTTTTTCGTCCGTACTTCTTTCATTCCAAAATCTGCGACCGGCGGGAGTGGATTTACCCTCCCTGCAACCGCCGGGCGCTGGGGAGCAAGGGTTTTCGGGAATCCGGAAACATAACCTTGCTATTACTATTACAGAATCCACCCTTCAAAACAACAGGAAATATTAATATCAATGGTTTCAGATAACCGTTTCCATTCCTGGTCCGGAAGGTGACAATGAAAGTATATCCGCCGGAGGTGTACCTATATTTTCTACAGTCATCCGTTCCGGCTGATATACGACCGGCAGTCATTCACACGGTCTGACAGTCACCGGTACTCTAAAGTTTCCTCCAGCGTTCGATGTCTTGCCGGTAGGTTTCAAGATGCCGTCTTGCCAGATTCTCCAGCAGCCCGGATACGCTCATTCCCCGGCAGCCCAGTCTCAGGACGATCATGTCCAGGGCACTACGAGTTTCCTCACTGATGAACACGGCTTTAGGTCCCTTGATTTTAGGGGGAATGAGATAAGTTTCCCGATACTTTTCCAAAGCCGGGCGCTTCGGTGCCTTCTCCGGCTTTGCCGGCTGTGGGCAGGTTCCGTCAAGTATCTCCCTGAGGGTACTTCCCAACTTCTCACACAGGACGGCCATACGGTGCGTATGTCCTTCCGCCATCGTTTTTCCCACAAGGGGCATGTCTTCTTTTCCTTCTTTCATAGAAACTTGGATTTACGTTGATACGATGGTTTCCCATATACCGGGAAACCGATTGTCGCCGGCAAATAAAACGATAAAAAACAGACGGATCGACACTTAGGGTTCTGTTGGCGTATTCTTCTGTATCATTCTCTGCTTCAGGGTGTACGGACGGTGAGAACTTCATTATTATACGCATCGGAAGCAGGGCATGAACTTTACGGATGCAGTTGCAATCACTAAAGACCGATTGCAACCATTAATGATTATAACCGGTCATTAATGGTTGGTTATAATTATTAATGGCCGGTTACAAACACTGATGCCCGCATCAGTGTTTGTCCGGCAGGCATCTTTCAGTCCGGATATGGAAGAACATCCTGATAACCGGCCTCTTTACCGGAATGGGACAAAACTGATGGACATCCGTCATGTTCATAAGCGTCTCCACGATAACATTTGGCGCATCTTTCTATTGTATAAATCAATAAAAGTACATCTTATGAAAAAGAAAGATCGCTTCGATTCCAATTGAATATCTATTCCGGACATCTGATGACATATAATGACATCTGATGAAGGGCCGGAACCATATCCGGGAACAATCATTTACTTTGCGGATGAAACAGGCACGCATATGGTGTCAAAGGTAGTCATCCTGTCTTGAAATTCAGGATGTTCCGCTGGGATTCACTAAATTGCGGCACGGAATCCGGATCCGAAGAGAGAATGAAACAGATGTCAAACCTGAAATTACAGTGATTATGGAAATAGTGAACATTGAGGCAAGGACCTTCGAGGCGATGCTCTCGGCCTTCCGGACGTTCGCGGACCGGCTGGACACCCTCTGCCGGCTGTACGGCGACATAGAGGAGAAGAAATGGCTGGACAACCAGGAGGTGTGCCTGCTGCTGAAGGTCAGCCCGAGAACCCTGCAGACCCTCCGTGACAACGGCACGCTGGCATATACACAGATCTGTCACAAGACTTATTACAAGCCCGGGGACGTGGAAAGTATCATCCGGATAGTGGAGGAGCGCCGCAAGCGGGCTGAAAGTATGGGAAGGTCGATCTGAAAGGCCATGAAAAACGAATGTCGAACAAAAAAAGATCAAGTCATGATGAATACCGATAACCGTCTGCTCACCCGTGAGAGCAGCGAGCATATAAGAGAGTTCTTCTCTACCGTCGAGCGTCTCTCCGTTTCCATGGAGCGTCTCTTTGCCGGCAGGTCACCGGCGATGGCGGGCGAGAACTTCTATACGGACCGCGAACTGGCTGAAAAACTGAAAGTGAGCCGCCGCAGCCTGCAACAGTACCGGGACAGCAGTCTGCTTGCCTTCACCCGGCTAGGCGGCAAGATACTGTACCGTTCTTCCGACATCGAGAAGCTGCTTGACGGCTGCTACAGGGAGGCGAGAACCAGACCGGAGGAACTTTAGAAAAGTTCCGTACGGGATCGTGAATGAAGGGGCGGGCGGTTGTCATACCGGCCGTCCCTTCGTTTTCTTTCCACCGGATGAACGACTTTAATTTGCTCATAAAGTATTTATACACAGAGTGTTTTCTTTATAAATTATGATCCGGTGACGACATTGGCATAACATGGCGGGACATGGAAACATTTTTCCGGTATGGCAATAAGATACGGGGATTCCATTATAAAAAAAGACCCTTATTTTATTATGTCATTATGTTATTCTGAAATTGGGGCGGGCTGCCCGTGTATCGGTGGAACGGTCCGTTCCTGTAATGGCGGCACATCCCGTACTGATATCATTATCCGCCGGCAATGTTGTTTCCCGGTCTTGCCGGAGTGACCTTATGCCGGCCGGTGACAACCGCATGTCCGTGTGTAAACATGGCGGCGCATAAAAACAGGCACACCCTCCGGGCTCCTGTCCCGTCGGATGCGCCTGTCTCCATCATGTCATATACAGCCGGACTACTCCGGCCCATGCCTCTATCTGAGTATCGGATTCGAGAGCAGTATCTTGTAATAGGCCACCCCGCCAATCTCTACCGGCATCCTCGCCATCATGAACTGCACGCTCTTCCTCTCCACCTTCGCCTGCCGCATGAGCCTCTGCACGATAAACCCGGCCGAGAACCTTGCGCATCTTTTATCCTTCCAGACGATGAACCCCTCGCTGTCGTCGGCCCGGCAGATATACCAGTCACCCGTCTCGTCATCGTGGGCGAAGTTCACCCGTCCACCGCCGAGGATTCCCAATTCGATTGACATCGTCTTTGACAGATAGACGGTTCCCCTGCTGTCAAGGTTGATGGTCCGCTTTCCCTTGTATGTGACTTCCTGCGGACGGGAGTTTTCCCTGTTGTATACTATCAGTGCCATAATTGTCTTTCTTTTATCGGTTGAACTGTTTTCGTTTTTCAATACATGAAGCTTTCCACCGCCAGCATCCGGCTTCTCCATGCGAAACCGCTGTGGGTACGTACCGCGTCCACTATCCTGCATACTTTCTGCGATATGGCCGATGCCGAGATACCCATGCATTCCGCCAGTGCCTTGAACGAGAACTGCGCCTCATAGAACCTGAGCATGAACATCCGGTATTCCTCGTAGGAGAACTTCTGCCTTACGAAACGCAGTATGTCCTTAACCAGCCTCTCGCACCCGTTCAGGTCGTCCTCGGAAAGGAATTTTGCCTCCTCGCCACATCGGAGGAAGAAATCATCTTCAGGGTGTGCATACCGGTTCTCCCTTTTAATCTTTACCAGGGCCGCCTTTTTGTAGCATCCGATGAAATACGCGTCATAGTCCGTTATGTCCTTTCCGGGAACCAGCACCTGCCTTCTTACGAAAAGGTAGGTGTCATGGAAATTGTCCTCGTCCAGCATTCCGTACCGGCGTAACGTCCCTCTCAACCTGTCATAGGATTTTGTGAACCACTCGTTGAACAGTCTTTCCTTTTCTGCGCTCTTGTCTGCCATAGCCTTATGTTTTTTTTGAGTCGTACATTTGTACGTTATACATGGCCTACACGGGTAGGCATTCTTATTTCTTGTGCTTCCTCCAGTTTGTTTTTCGGCGGTCTCCGGCAAGGCTTGCCGTGAAAAAATACGCTCACGCGAAGCGTGAGGAAGATTTTTTCACGAGCAACCAGCCCGCAGGGCCGCCTTGCGGGACCGGCCTGAAAAACAACTATTTTTGCCGCAAGAAATGAGGATGACAGATTACTTCCTTCTATCTATTGTCTGTCCGGTGAGAATTTAGATTCCATGCAGCTTTTCTGTCTTCGGTATGTTTGGAGAAATATTCAAGGATATGAAATGAGAACGGCAATACGTGATGTTGCGGAAGGAATGGATATGGGATTGGAAACAGGAAGCGTGCCCGGGCTTTCATGCAGTTTATACGGCGGTGTTGATTTTGAGGAGGATGACAGGGAAGTGACAGGATGGTCGGCTGTCGGAAAAGAAGCAATACCGGCGGACGTGGATATGGGCAAAACCACCCGTACATGCAATGCAGAGGGAGCAGGAGAGCCTTCACCACAGCCGGAGCCCCTTTTCATGCCGTATCCCGACATGAAAAGGGGCTCCTGGACAATTCTTTTCCTTTTTCCTTGTCGCACATGCACTACGTCGGTCGCAGTTTTCGCCTTCTGAATCAATTTTCCCGTCCGTCACCCGCGCATTCGGAGCGTTTTTCCGGCAGAAAATTTCACCGTACGGAAATTTTCTGCCGGAAACCGGAGGGAAAACGCGCAGATCCGCGGGGACGGCGGAACTTTGATGAAGAAGGGGAAAAATCACTCGTCCCGTAAATGCCTTCCCTCAGATGGCATCGCATATCTCCTTCTCCATCTTTTCCAGCTTATGGGACAGGACTTCCATGTCGCTGCTGATCTTCTGGTTGGTTATCCGGGCATATATCTGGGTGGTTTTCAAATCCGTATGACCCAAAAGACGGCTTACGGTCTCGATGGGCACACCGTGCGAGAGCAGCACGGTGGTGGCGTTCGTATGCCGGGCAACATGGTAGGTCAGCCGTATCTTGAAACCGCACTGCCTACCAAGTTCCTTCAATATGACGTTGCATCTGCTGCTGCTCGGTACCGGAAATACATGATCGTCCTTGGACAGCCCCTTGTACTTCTCTATGATGCGCCTGGGAACGTCCAGCAGGCGGATGTTGGACTCGGTGTTCGTCTTCCGCCGGCGGGTGATGATCCAGAGGTTGCCGTCGAAGAAGGTCTGGAGCCGGTCAGTCGTCAGCGCCTTCACGTCTGCGTATGCCAGTCCGGTAAACACCGAGAAGATGAAGAGGTCACGTACCAGTTCGCAGGTCCCGCTTTTCACCGGGACCTCCATCAGCGTCTGTATCTCACGCTCCGTCAGGTAGCCCCGGTCAACGCTCTCGAAGGAGTTGATGTACCCGGCGAAGGGATTGAAGGGAAGTGCACCGCTGTTGCGGGCGATGGAGATGATGTGCTTGAGCCCGATCATGTAACCCCATACGGTATTGGTGCGGCATTTCTTCTCCGTACGCAGAAAATACTCGAAGTTGTTGATGAAGGTCAGGTTGAGTTCCTTCAGGGGGATGTCGTCACGTCGGTACACTTTCGGGACGAACTCGCACAGGTGCTTGTATATGGTACGGTAGCGGTTGTATGTCCCCTGTACGCGGCTGTGTCCCACTTTCTTGATGAACTCCTCGTTGTGCTGTTCGAAGAGTTTCAGCAAAGTCTCCCGTTTCACGCCCAGTCCGAGGTAGACATCCCTCAGCCTGGCAGCAGTGACATAGCCGTCGGACTGCATCAGTTCCTGGTAACGACGGTTCACGTCCACACGTATCCGGTCAACCGCCGCATTGATTTTCTGTGCCTCGACGCTCTTGCCGGTGGCACGTGCCGTTTTCACGTCCCAAAGTTTCGGGGGTGCGTCCAGCTTGCAGCTGAACTGCTTGATTTCGCCGTCCACCGTAAGACGGCACATCAGGGGGAGATAGCCGTTGGCTCTCTCGCTGCCCTTCTTCACGTAGAAGAGAATTTTGAAAGTCGATCTGCTCATACTCGTTTTCATACTTTTTTGATTGTTACAAAGTTAATATCAAGCGAGTTGTCTCCAAGTATGAAAAATTGTGCAAATTACTGAAATATAACCTGTTGTACCGTTTCTTGTTCCTATTATATCAGTAACGATATGGGAACTGAAGTCTTTCGCAACTTTTATCGAACCTCCTTTTTCAGCTTATGCAGTATTATGAGCTAAACACCTAACTGATTAGTGGACTGCATTTTTGCTGTATTATCATTAACCTTGCCTTTTTCTTTTACGTTTATTTTAACTACTCGTAAAGTTTTTCGGCTTCCGCTTTTATTAAAGAGCTATTTACGTCCGCCTCCAAATACAACTCCTACGGAAATATTGAAATGCCGATTGGCCTTTTCTTCCAATTTATAATTGAAGGTTACGCGAAGATGGTGAAACAACTCTATACCGAAACGAGGCATGAGACAGAATGAACTACTTGAACCACCGATGTCGTATGAGTTATCGCCAATTAAAATTATGGGTGCTGCGTTTTCATGAGAAGCAAGCCCTAAACCCATACCAGCGAAGAATAAAATATTTTTCGATCTTCGAAAATTGTAGTCACCAACAACAAGATAATTAACAGAGGTGAATCCTAATTTCCTGACTTCATCAGATTGACGGTGAAAAACATTTCCGGCGACTTGAACTCCGATATCTATAGGCAAATGCAGAAAATTGTAGCGTATTTCCCCAAAGCCCATTCCCCCGGATTTTGCATTGTCAAAATTAAGCTTACTGGCGCCAAAAACTACGCCGCCACCAATCTCGACTTCTATTTGGCGAATTTCTCGATTCTGCTTTTCCGTAGGTCGGTAAGATTGGGCATTGACATTGAGGAGGTGCAGTAAGGAAAACAAGAAAATAATCTTCTTCATAGATGAACTGATTTGAGGTCTAAAAAAATGTGAGAAAATTATTACGATTTTTTTACGATCGTCATTCCGCCCCAACTATTGCCAAGACGTCCGGCAACATACACAGTCCCGAATTTGAGATTCTTCGGTTTGATTTTGAACTTACCTTGATTGATAATTTTCGCCCACTCCTTGAAAGATTGAGGCATGTGATTCAGATCCAAGTTAATCGTAAATGAAACTTCGCTTAAAAATATCTCCCTTACTTTTTTTACATCGCCTTTGCGCTTTTGTCCACCGGGAAGAATCGTAATGACTTTATCTGCGGAGAAGCATTGGATAGCATCGAGTTGAGTGATATCAACGTTGCTATTTTCTACACGCAACTTAAACCAATTTCTAATTTGTATAGGGTTCATCAGCGAAAGCTGTTGTTGCTGCAGAGCAGTAATATCCAATCCGACAATCGTAAGTACCATGCCTTGATGATTGAAACCGGGAATCGTTTTATATTCCGTACTGACAATCGAAGCCTCTGCATTTTTTGGATAATCGGGAATTCGCTTATAGCCTTCTGAAAAAATAATATTGCTCCACCCTATGAGTAATTCGCTTGCCTGTTTTCCACTCCAACCGATCCAATTCTTTTTCTGCATTTCTGCCGACGCTCCGAATTCCGTATAAAATTTATAGTTGTAATAATAAAATTTGCCCTTCATCCGATGCTTTTTCGATAATTTGTATGTATATCCACGGTTACGCCCGAAGATGCTTTGCCATAGTTTCCCCAACCATGTTTTGGCATCTGCATTGAATCTCGGAAATCTTTCAAAAGGAGGTATTTGTGTCGTAACAGTTCGTGTTGTCATGTTGAGCGTATTAACAATATTAGTCGAAAGGTCGTCGTCGTCGAGAACACCGGGAAGATCATCCGGCAGATCTTCGGCTTCAGCATCCAACACTTCAGTTATTTCAAATGTATTGATACGGTAAATATCCTCTGCTAATTGGTAGGTATTCTCTTCCATCTGGATTCCCTCTTCGGTTTCGAAGCGTTCATAATTACTCTCAAAGAATTTTTGTTTCGATTCCGGGAAGTAGTAGGTTCCTCTCGGTGAGATTTTATATATTGTCTGATCTACCATTACCTCTGCGCGAGCGTTAAGAAGTTTTGCTACTTTGATATTTGGCACAAGAGAATCATAACCTTTAGCTATATAGAGCGACATATCGTTATTTTCGATAAGTGCTTGTTCCTTGAGCGGTCTGCAATCCACACGCAGAATTGGATCAGTTGCAATGGGGAGGTTTTGGACTGGTTCCAGCAGATCAACATATTTTTCATTTGCAGTTAATCCTCCTTGTGCTTTAGTTGCAAAACATGCGCGTGTTGTAACATCATCATCTTGTTGATTCAGGGCCGCGATAAAATCTTCCTCCGATGAGAAAGACAACATGGCGATATTCGCTATATCCGTATTATTCCCATTTTCAGTTTTTGCCCCATCGAATTTTTGACATGAATAGATAGCTAATATACAGACAACAAAAAATAAGCATTGATATTTTTTCATTTTGGTAATTGATCAACTTATGATTAGTGTTATATTTCTAAGAATTCAATATGCCCTGTGTAAATCGTACCGTTTTCATATTCGACGGTAATCAGATAAACCCCGCAGTCGAGATCCGACACGTCGAGTGTCGCAGTCTGATCGGTGAAATTCACCATTTCCGTAAGATAGGTTCCATTGCCGGAGATCGTAACGAATGCCCGGTCGCAATTCTCCGGAGAGTGGAGCGTAATGGTGTTGCCATCTGAAG
>NZ_AENZ01000038.1:0-660 GCF_000183485.2 Alistipes sp. HGB5
TTATCGGAGAGTGCCAGAAAATCATCGAGCGTGCGGCACCGATAATCCAAAGAGATCTTTTCACTGTAATCCGTCTGCCGGATCTCGAAAGTATAGGTCAGGCCGTGCCGAGTGATATGACCGCGGCTTTTGTCTTTGTTCCATGCGACATCGGGTATTGCCTCCAACCGATTGCGATACCCCGTCATTTTTCGTTCGTTCTCAGCATCGATACGTTCGAGGTTTCGGAAACCCTGCGTGAGGTATTCCACCCAATCGTCGATCTTCTTTTTTGTGAAGACCCCGATACGATTCGGTTCGGATTGCTTGTCGAAAGCCTTGCTGTAGGAGTAGTTGTCCGCGTATCGGAACGATGACCAATCGAATCGGAGGTCGTAATAGGGTTTTGGATAGAAATATTGGCGGACGAGAAACAGGATACCGTTTCTGCGGAAACCGGTGCACACTTCTTCGAAATAGTTTTTCAGGCTGTCTGCGGCGTGTGTAACATGGTAGAATAAGGTTGCTTCCGGAACGAACTCCTGCACCGCTTCCAATACGGCCGATGCGCTTTGAATGGCCCGCTCTACGTTATCTTCGGCATTGGCGAGCAACAACTCGTCAAAGGTCGCCTGATCGATCCACCTTCTCATCGCTGAGCAACCTGCCTGCGGCAGGATT
>NZ_AENZ01000037.1:0-22916 GCF_000183485.2 Alistipes sp. HGB5
CGATGAATCCCCGGAGCGTGATGCTGAATAAAAACAGACTGCCTATCGCTGGCTGTAGGCAATCAGATTGTTGCGCAGGATGTCGAGAAAATGCGTCAGACGCAACTTTCGGTTGATGAGCGTATGGCGGCACTGCTCCGGGTTGTTGATACGGACGTTGAAAGTTCCGGAAAGCACATCGACAAGTGTCGCCAGATCGATCCGTGTGCCGTCGATGCGGCGTATGGCTCCGGAGAGTTGCAGGGCCGTAGCAAGCTCCATGATATCCGTAGGTGTGAATTGCTCGGAGAGGAACAGCGGCGACTTGGGGACTTCGACCGACACCGGGGCGGCGATGGACGGATAACGAACCCGGGTAAAGACTAAACGGATCTCGAAATTCGTCAATAGAAGCGCCGATTTGAGCAACAACACTTGCGGAGATTCCTTTTCGACAATTCGCTCCTGCAACCGCATCAGGCAGGATTGGAGGCGGGCAAGTTCGTGCAGCAGGTCGAGGGACGATTTACAGGATTGAACAGTAAGACCGTGCAGCAGGTCGATGTAATCTTCATAGGCAGCGTCGAGAGTCTTCTGCTCAGGGGACAGTAATCGTCGGTTGAGAGATGTTTCGAGCAGGACGATAAATTGGCTTTTGTCCAAGTTTTCCATAATTCGACTTACACAGAATTGGTTGGTTTGCTTTGCAAAAATAGGAATTTTCAGGATACCCAATTACATGTCCGGATATCCGCCCGGATATAAAAAATCGAAAAAAATCATTCATCTTCCTTATTCAAGGAATAAAGCAGTGCATCGGTAAATTTTGTGCGATCTTTCTTGCGTTCCAGAACACGGCGTTTGACATCAGTCGGATCGCCGAGTTTAACATGCAATGTATTCTCGAAGACCCGAACAACCAAATTGAATGGAGCTGTCGAACCATCTGCCAGCACGAAAGGAGGTGGAGTCATCCGATCGAGTCCGCAAAGGATTTCCGAAACGCTGATCGCAGGATAGTGTTTGGACCAATGGAGCGGTGAAGTAAATGCAGGTTCAGATATGAAAGATCGCGGGTGTTCAATACGATGATATAACAACTCTTTTTCCAAGCAGATAAATTCGAGAGTCATGTCGACAACCCGGTGTATATATGGCGGAAGCGAAACGGACGGTTCATGAATTCGAGAAAGCAGAAATCGAAACTGGATTTGCGTATAATTTAACGTATGTAATGCCGACAGACAATCTGTGTCATCGCAAAGTGCTGTAATGAGGCGGGCAAATTTCAAAAAGTAAGTTTGCAGCCTTTTTTCAGAAACAACTTTTCGATTCAATGATTTTAAGATGGCTCTGAACAAAGATGTATGCAACAATTTGTCCATCTATATTTGTCGTTTATTACAATGAATTAAATTGCATATATTGTATCTGTAGGATAATTTTCTTATCTTTGCCAAACGGCGAATAGCTGTCGAATCCTGTCATCGACACCTGAAAATGCTACAAAGACAAGATGGACGGGATGATAGGGGAAATCGTGCAAAAAACAGCACGGGCTTCTCCTATCTGTTCATCGGGTTGTAGCATTCCTCAGGTGTCAATAGGTTAAGTCCGTGCTTTTATTTTATGCTATTTCATTTATGGTTTAACCGAGAAGTTTGATTTTGCCACAATAAATTTATAATTTATGCGTTTCATAAAGAAAATACCGGTTACGATTCATTAAAAGTGAATTTTTCAATACAAAAAGACTTACAGATGCTCACATTCTGAATCGGTCAACATTTACATCCGGATATTTTCTTATTGCCGTTCGAATATTCTTCGAACGGCTTTTTTATCCGAAAGTTAAAAACACCCGCACACCTCAAAAGATGTGCGGGTCAAAATCGGGTCGCTTACAGATGCTCAACCGATTCTAAACAAGCCAACAAATACACCTCTGAAGAGTTATTCGGCCGTAGCCTCGTCGTAGGTGATGGTGTAACCGCTGCTGACGAACGTCCAGTCCTGCGGGCGGTTACCATTCTCGCAAGTAACGGTTTCCTCCCAAGCTCCATCGGCAATGGAATTGAACAGCGACAGCGGATCGGAATCGGTTCTCGTACGCAGGTTGAAGTGCATGATTCCACCGTAACCGGCCTCGGTCAAATCATAGGCTCTATCCCCATAATAAGATACATTGCTACCGATGGAACCCAGATTGATCGACAACGGTGCATAGCGCTCCTTGGTTACGCCGGAAGTGCTGATATACGTGTTGTAACCGAAGTTGGAATAGACATGGTCGAGCTTGGCTCCGGCTGTCGCGTTGATCTGATTGTAGCCGATATTGTACTGGAAGAGGGTAATCAACTTGCCGGCGGGCAGCTTGGCGCGCAGTTTGGTGATCAGGTTGCCATACGAACCGGAAACGGAGGTCACCGTGCCGCCGTACTCGTTGTCGAATCCGATACCGTCGAGTCCGTACTTATTTACGGCATAGGCGAGAATCGTTGCAAGCTGATCGGCCTGCGTGTCATTGAGACTCGTGAAGTCGATATTCTGCCAGTTAGGCAGGATGGTGAGCACGACTTTGATGCCCTTAGCCTGCAGACCGGCTACATAGGTGGCAGCACCGCCGTTTTCGAGCAGGTTGGTCATCTTGTCGTTCAGATAGAGGGTCGGACGCACTACTCCGTTGACCGTCTCCTTGTTGAGATTGGCGGCGAAGAACTCCACGATATCGGCATAGGCCGAACCGTCGGAGAGCAGGTAGTCGCCGGCATTAAGCGGGTTCACGTCGTTGGTCTCGACATAAATGGTGACCTTCGGAGTTTTGTCCCCGTAAGCACGTGTTTTGACGACAGGTTCCTGGGCCTTGTCCATCGTCGGTTCTTCTGCCTGCTGGCAGGAGATCATCATCGCTGCACTGGCTGCCAGTGTTGCGAATAATTTGAAGTTTTGTTTCATTTTGATTTGAATTTTAATTGTTTTTGCTCCGGTTAAAGAGCTGTGAGAGGATAAAATGGAAGAACATAGGTGTATTTTGTCGACCGTTTTTATCAATTCCAATCTTTCAGCCATTTGCCGTAATTCTGAATACCCTCGGATAATGTCCAGAGTCTGTTCATATCCAACAGATAGGTGTATCCTTTTTTGCTTCCGAGCAAATAGCTGTTTTCTGGATCCATAAAAGTGCAACACGCTGCAAACGTATTGTCCCAAAAAGCTTCGTAACTGTCCTGGAGATTGCTGTGCAAATCGTCGAAGACGATGATGTTGTTAGGCTTATAATTAGGAGTCCAATCTAAAAGGAATCTAGGCTCCCGCATCATGGCCTCTTCTTCCGTTTGGGCAGCAGGATAGATGGGAAAGTTGATGCAGCCGTACCGATCCTTGGGCAGATTGGCAATCGGCTTTTGCGTATAGGTGGATACATACTCCAGTTCGGGATGCCACGGGTCGAGCAGCTGCGGGGCCTCGCTGTTGCTGTTGTAACCCGACCATGCGTAGTCAATGTAATCGCCGACGGCGATTCCGCCCGTCGCTTCCGTATCCCAGAAAGTAGCGGTCGGCTCCTCGTAAACCGTGACCGTCAGTAATTTTTCCGTGCCAAGTGCCTCGCGCAATGCCTTGATGAGCTTCGGATAGGAGGTCGTGTTCACGGCCGGCATACCCTCCTTGCCGTAGCCGGAATTTCGATCCCAGAGGTTTACACCGTCGAGTTCGTATTGTTCGATAACGGTCTTGACCTGCGCTGCGAAGTCTTCGATTTGAGCATCGGTGAGGTTGCAGAACCCGAGCCCCTTGCCTCCGCCTTCGATACTGATACATACCTTGCGTCCGTGTTCCTGCAACGGACGGATATATTTCGTCGATTGGCTGAGCACATAAGTCATGTCGGTTCCGAGATCAAGCAGGGCGCGGCCGGCTGCAGCATCGTAGCCGACCTGGACAGTGCGCAGGTTGACGATGTTGCCTACGGTACCGTACCACGCCACGGTCGTGCCGCGTGCCACTTTCTTCCGCATGATGTAGTCCTGCGCCAACAGCGGCTGAAAATCGTTCGTATTGACATAGAACACGAAGAACAGGTCGTGGCCGTCGTGCAGGGTGTATTCGTCGGTGTAGGGTTGGCGAACCGAAACGTTGTAGTAAAGCGTCTTGTCCGCGTCCGGTGCGTCCTGTGCAGCGACCGTAAGCGGTAGTACATATTCCCCGGCGGCAAGTCCGCTTGCCGAGAACTTGATACGTTTCAATTCCGAACGCTGCGTTGCGGCCGAGAGGTCGAGCGTCTTGCCGTCGGGGAACTCGTAATTCGCCTCCGGCAGCAGCGTTCGTTCGATTTCATCTCCGGCATCGTAGTCATTGAGCAAAGATGCATCGCACCATGCGTCGAGCGAATATCCCGCTGCCGCCGGCTGTGTCTGCCTCAAGTAGAAGTTCTTCGTCATAACCCCTCCTTCGGTCAGCAGCACATCGACCCTATTTTCCACGGAATTGCTGCTGCACAACATCACATGAACCTCTTCGATGGAACCTTTGTCGGGCAACTTCCCGCTTTCCTGCATCACGGGATCGGCCTCGCAGGCCGTAAGGCCCGCGAGTGCCGCCGTGCAGAGAAGCGTTACCACCCCTGTTTGCAAATCAAAAATCGTCTTCATAGTTACTCGTTGTTTTCGTTAAGTTTCGGAATCTCGATGCCCTGCGGCCAGATGATGTCGTATTTGGCGACGCCGTCGTTGCCGTACATCGAATAGTCCTTTACGGTATTGCCAGACCCCTCGTTGAATTTCCAGTATCCGAGTAGCGTCGAATCGTTCTCCGGGTTTTCGATTTCATACATATTTTCCCAAATCTGTTCCAGCGTGCGGGCCACAGACCATACACGCGCCTCGGCGATCTTGCCGTTCAGAGGCCGATAGTCGTCGTAGGAGCGGCCGATGAAGAACTGATAGGCCTCGCTCAGGCCATCGTACCCCAGTTCTTCGTACTGGGCCTTGTCGCCCTCGGGAGCGGTGTTCCACAGGTCGTAGAGCGCCCGCATGGCCAAGTTGATGCAGTTCTTATCGTTCTGCGTCGTGATGCCCACGCCCGTGACTTCGCTCTGAATCTGCCCGTCGACGTAGATGCGGGCCGTGCGGGTATTCTGGTCGTAGGTGCAGGCCACATGGTACCAGCGCCCCGTTTCGAGATGCTTCATCGCGTCGCGTCCGGGAATCTTGCCGAAGCCCGAGCCACTGCCCGAACCGTCGAACTGCAACTGTTCGCGCTCGAAATTCGTGTCGCCGATACGCAGCAGCAGGTACTGCTCGACGCCCATGACGGACGAGATGTTGACGGGATTGCCTTCAGTATTGGTTTTCACGAATTCGTCGATGTAAATCAGGGCCTCGTAGGTCACAGCCCGCAGGCCGTTCCAATCCTTGCTGCTTTCGGAATACTTATCGAGGGTCGGGAACTCGATCCAGTTGTCCGTAAGTTGTGCCGCGACGGTGATGGCCGAGGAGCGTTTGACGACGTAGTAAGCCACGTCGGAGCCGTGCAACACATCGATCGATGCGCTACCGATGCGTACTGGAACCAGATAGGTTTCGTCGATTGGCAAAGCTCCGGTCTGCTCATCTCCTTCTCCGGTGAGTTCACGGAGGCGCAGCGTGACAGCATCGGAGGTCGTCTTCCCTGCCGGAATGGTCACAGTTTCGGACAGCAAAGAATAATATTTTGAATCGAGCATCGTCCACTCCGTACCGTAACGGGCATTGTACGTCCCGACGAGCGACGGGTCGACCGTGAGCGTCACCGCCACATCCTGTCCTGCCGGATATGTCAGTACCGCCTGCAACGCGCAATCGTAGGTAGCCCGGGTGTTGCTGAAGGTCGTGAGCTGTGCGTCGCTCGTCGAAGCGACGTCGAGGTATACGACATTGTCGAACTTGTGATTGTCATCGCCGTAGTTCTCGCAGGCCGTGAAAGCCACAAGCGAAACGAGAACCGCCATTAGTATCTTTTTCATGTTCATGACTGTCTTTATTTAGAGGGGTTCAACGTTTGTATCGCCTGCCGGATGGTTTGGTAGTTCATCTCGGAATGGTAGTAATCTTCGGCAATATTGTAAGCCGCAAGCCCCGCATAAGGCCCGAGTTCGACGACGCGGCGCGACATTTCGTCGACGGCGGCGTGCTCGGTGCGGTCTTCATCGAACAGCGCCGCATTGATTTCGGCGGTCAGCAGCAGCCGATTGGCCTCGATGCCGGCATAGTTAACAGCGTGCAGGGCATGGAGTCTCACATCCAAAACATTTTCGAGTTTCTCCGTATCGAGGATGACGTAATCCATCTTTGCACGGTCGGTGGCAGCGAGCGACAGGGGATTACCCTCGAAAACGAGGAGCTGACCGTCAGTTCTGGCCGTGGCAAGCCTATCAATAATGCGAGCCGTGGCATCCGCAGCCAACGGGTCGGTCGTGAACGAGTAGCCGTCCATGCCATTGGCAGCGACGGCAACGACGACCTTATCCAAGTAGGCGTCGAGCGCCGCCGCATCGGCGAATTCCTCCGCACGAGCGGCATAGTCGATCTGATAGAGCACCTTCGTGCCTTTCTCGTGCATGACGGACATGTCCTCGGCGTCGAATTTCGAGAAGTTGTCGGCGTTGGTCAGCGTCACGATGTCCAGCGAATCCGGAAGGCAGCGCATGAAGTCCTGCTCTCCGGTCGCTTTCTCGGGAGAATTGTGCATGCGGGCATAGACGATGAAATGCTCCGACTGCTTGTAGGCCCTCAATGTCGCGGTGTACTCGGCCCATAGGGCAGGATCTTGCTCCCAAGGCTTTTTGACCGTACTGTCGAGTGCCTCCGTTTCCGTCCAGTCGCTGCACGAGACGAGCGACAGCATCGAAAACAGCGCCAGCAGCGTGAATATAAAGTTCTGTTTCATAGCTGTTAGTTGTTATAAGATTTGCAATCCCACCATACACGGGTTCCCATGACGTCGCCCGTGCGGTTGCCGTTCTGCTGCTCGCCATCGAGCGTCTGGATGGCCAACTGAAGGTTGGCGTTGTTCTGCTGGTACTCCTCGACGGGGTAAGGCAGGCGTCGTGCACCCTGCGCTACGTCCACCGTGCCGCCCGACTTGTCGGTGGGCACGGGCAGCAGTTTCGGATAGCCCGTGCGGCGGTGCTCCGACCACGCCTCGACGCCCAGCGGGAAGATGGCGATCCATTTCTGCACGATGATGCGTTCAAGGTTGCGTTCGAAGTTCTCGGCTCCGTCGACCCACGGAATCCCGATGTCGCTCTGGGCCATCGCGCTGTAGTTGCCGACAGGATCGGTGTAGGGCGCGGGCTTGACGTCAGTCTGGGCCAGATAGGCGTCGGCGCCGCTGGCACCGCGCTCCTCGAACGAAAGCCTTACGGCTGCTTCGTAGAGTGACCGTGCCGTTTCTTCCGAGCCCCAGCGCAATTCATATTCCGCACGCAGGAACGTTGCCTCGGCGGCATTGAACCATAGGTAGGGCGTATCGCTCGCAACGATCATATTCGAATACTTCGACACGGCCTGCGACTTGCTCGTCACATCGATGCCGATACGGATACCCACATAGTCGCCGACATCATTCGCAAGGAACATCTTCTCCATACGCGGGTCTTTGTAGCCGTTCATGTAGCAGAGGATGTCGGCTCCGACACGGTGGTCTCCCCAGTCGTTGTAGATGAGCGTCGTGCGGTTCTCCGCGGCGTGCATCGCCGCATTGTCGGCATTAGCCTCGATAACACCCCCGGCAATAGCCGCGGCGGCCTTCGCACGGGCGACGTCGGACTTCACATACGACAAACGCATGGCCATGCGCAACTTGAGCGAATTGGCATATTTGAGCCACTGCGCGATATTGCCGTAATAGACGCCGTCGTAGCGGCTCCATGCTTCGGCTGGGAGCGTCGTGTTGCGGCCCAGTATCTCGATAGCCTCGTCCAGCTCCTCGAACATCTTCGTATAGACCGCCTCCTGCGAATCGTACTCCACATAGACCGACTCGTTGCTCTCCAGCTTCGAATAGGGAATCGGACCGTAGGAGTCCGTCACACGGTGCATGATGGCCACTCGCAACAGGCGGGCGAAAGCGATGGCCACTTCGTCTTCCGTGCCGTTGACGATGCCCTTATAGGGGGTATAGGTCTCGGTGATGACGTTGGCGAAAGGCCATTTGCGCCAGTCGGCCGAGGGATTATAGGTCTCGAACTTGGTCTGCCATGTATCGACCGTAGCACCGATGTAACCGCCGAACGGCCCGCCCGAAAGCGATTCGTTGAACTGGTACATGTGCTCCTGCACGGGAATCACAAGACTCTGCAGCGACTTGAATTTCGTGCCGGTCTTGTAATTGAGGGCATCCATCTGTTCTTCCGTAACCTGATTGGGATTGCGGTTGATGTCCTCGAAATCACCGGTGCAGGCAGCCAATCCGAGCAGCGCGACCGACAGCAACACCGACTGCCAGCTCATATTGATCTTTCTCATAGTTTCTGCGCTTTAGAATTGGAATTTGACATTGAAACCGAGACTGCGCATCGAAGGCATCATGAAATAGTCGATGCCCTGATAGTTCAGTCCCGTCGAGGCGACGGCTTCGGGGTCGAACGGCGCCTTGCAGTAGATCATCCACAGGTTACGCCCTACGAACGAGACGGTCATGCGCATCTTGTCGCGGAACCATTTTGTCGGCAGGGTGTAACCCAGCGAAAGCTCTTGCAAACGGACGTTCGTCGCCGAATAGAGATAATATTGCGGCAGACCGGACTGCGAGCCGATGGCTTGGTACCACTTCTGCGCATCAACCATCTCACGGCCGTTAATCAGCACGCCGCCGGCATCACGTGCAGCGGCCGAAGCCTCCGAAACGCCGTACAGATCCAAATTGGCCTGCGTCGCGGAGTAGCAGACACCGCCCAGACGGGCTGTGAACAGCACGCCGAGATTGATGCCCTTCCAACTGAAATCGTTACGCCATGCGAGATTGGCATCCGGGAACACCGAACCTAAATAGATATCCTCACCCTCATCGGTAACCTGTAAGTTACCGGCATTGTCCACTTCGACATAGCCGTTTTCATTATACCGCAGATTGGACGTCGTATAAAGGTCTCCCAACGTACCGCCTTCTTTAAGAATATATTTCGCCTTGCCTAATCCCTTGATGTCGAGCTTGGTGAGATTCAGAGATTCGCCCGTCACGGGGTTTACGGCATTAGCCGCAAGTTCGCGGATTTCGTTCTTGTTCCACGAATAAGTGAAGTTCGTCGTCCAGCGAAAGTCACGCCATTGGTTATCGTACCCGAGCGAGAGTTCGACACCCGTATTGCGGACATGGCCGGTTTGCAGGTAGATGGTCGTATAGGACGACGAGGGCGGCAGCGACGGGTCGAAGGTCTGATTTTTCGTATCGGCCCGGTACCACGAAGCCGAAAGATTGATGTGTTGCCACAGACGGGCATCCAGACCCACCTCGTAGGTGATGGTGCGCTCGGGTTTCAGGTCGCCGATGGGATAGTGCGTCTTGTCTTTCCACACCTTGTTCGTGGCGTCGTATTCGTAGGTCGGAACCGTCAGGTGACGCGGGAAAGGCATACCTACCGAGGCGATCGAACCGCGGATCTTCAGATAGCTGAACGTCTTGCCCAGATCCCATGTCGAAGAAGGCACCCAAGACAGGCCTACTGACGGATAGAAGAACGACGACTCGGGCGAATTGGCCAGTTGCGAAGCCCAGTCGTTACGCCCCGTCACCGTGAGGTAAAGCATCTGTTTCCAACCTACTTCGACCGAGGCGAAAATCGACTGCGTCTGGTCGTGCCAGCCGACCTTTTCGGCACGTTTTTTCGTGTCATCCAGATCGAAAACATTGAATATGTTGGGAAGTCCGTTCTCCTGAATCGGCCCACGGTATGACAACTCATCGGTCTTGATATTGTTGATCGAGGCGCCGATATTCGCGTTCAGAGACCAATCCTCGCCGAAAGTCTTGTTGATGTTCACCATCAGATCGGCGTAGGTCTGCGTGTCGTAAGCGCGGGCCTCGGTATAATGGCCGTTCTTGCCGCCGTCGGTGATGGTCGTATTCGACGAGGCATAGAGTTTCTGCGTGTAGAGCGAATTCGAATTGTCGAGGCGCACGCGCCCGGCGACATTCAGCCACGGGAGGATGTCGTAGCTGGCCGAAAACGACAGCATATAACGCTTCTTGTCCGTGTTGCGCAGGTTGCGGTAGTTGATCCAGTAGGGATTCTGCATGCGCAAATCACCGCCTTCCATATCCGCACTCCAGAATTGCTCCATGAGTTTCGTCCCTTCGTTGTAACGCTCGAAGCGACGGTAAAGGTCGAAATTCTCACCCCGCGGGAACAGGTAGGCCGGAACCAGCGGGTTCGAATAGACTCCCTGATTGGTCATGTTCTGGTCTTTCTGATAGATGTAGCTGGCGCTCGCATCGAGCTTGAGCCGGTCTTTCAGAAAGTACGAAGTGTTGCGGAACGTGAAATTGTAACGGTCGTACTCGTTGTTGGGGATGATTCCGTCCGAGTTGACCGAAGCTGCCGAAAAATAGGTCTGGTTCTTATCCGTACCGCCCGAAACCGTAACGGCGTTGGTATAGACATGCCCCGTCTCGAAATAGTCGTTCGGCGTATAACCGTAGCGGGCCGCCGGGAGCAGCTTCTCGCCCCAGCTGTAAATCCCCGAGCCGCTGCGGGTGCCGTTCAGGCCCGTGCCGTAGCGATTCTGGAACTCGGGCAGCACGAAAGGATTCAGGAATTCCGTATTGCTCGAAAGCGTAACCTTCAGCGCTCCAGCCTGCCCCTTCTTCGTCGTAATCATCACGGCTCCGTTCGCGGCTTCCGAACCGTAGAGAGCCGCAGCTGCGGCGCCCGTCAGCACCGACATCGACTCAATATCCTCGGGGTTGAGGTCTGCGATGGATTCCGTAGCACCGCGCGAATCGAACTCCGTACCGCCACCACCACCGAAGTTGTACATCGGAATGCCGTCGATAACGTAAAGGGCGTTCGAAGACTGCGAAATGGACTTGTTGCCGCGCAGTACGACCTTCGAGGCACCGCCGACACCTGACGATGAGGCGTTGATCGTGACACCGGCCACTTTACCCGTCAACGAGTTGATGAAGTTGGCATCCTTGACGGTTGTGATGTCTTCGGCCTTGATCTGCTGAACATTGTAGGCTACGGCCTTTTCCGAACGCTTAATACCAAGAGCAGTGACCACGACTTGTTCGATCTCGGCGGACGACTCCTGAAGCGTAAGGTCGAAAGCAGTACGGTTACCCACATCGACCACCAGAGTCTCATAGCCCAAATAGCTGACTTCCAATTGCCGGGAGGCAGCGGGGGGGGGTATCTGAAGCGAGAAAGAGCCATCGGAACCGCTGCTGATGCCGATTGAGGTGCCCCGGATAACAATGGTCGCTCCGACGATCGGGGAGCCATTGATATCGCGGATAGTTCCGGAAATGTCAACAGGGAGCTTTGCCTGTTTTTTTGAGAGAATGATGTTGGAACTACTGATCTGATAGGTGATGTCCGTCCCTTTGACCATTTGGTCGAGGGCTGCTTGCAAGGATTGGTTCGTCACATTTACCGTAACGAGCCTGTTAACATCTACATCATCATTGATTCCGAAAAGAAATTTTGTCTGTCTTTCAATCTCATTCATTACCTGCTTCATACGCACGTTTTCCATCTTGATGGAAACCTTCTGCGTCTGTGCCTGCACCCCAGTAACAGGGATACAGACGAGCGTAAGAACTAAAAGAAAAGACAGGCAGATTTGCTGAATAATCTTTTTATTCATACATTTGTCAAGTTTGGTTCAATGGTTGGGAATTGGTTAATATTCCTGATTGAACTATACGCCGGTGAGTGTTCGCCCACTCATCGGTTTTTCATATCAGGAAGCAAATGTTCAGAGTTGATAGTTCGTGGTTTACATCATAGGCATCTAAAGAATTTGAGATAAGTTAATAATTGGATGGACTATTTAATGATGATTACATCGGTAACAGCATCGTGTTCAAAGGTGAAATCCGAGGCGAGTTGTAGCATATGCAAAGCGTGGTCTATACCGTCCGAAACACGGATTTTCAAACTTTTGTATTTTACGACGGGCATGGTTTCGCGCCGAATCTCTATCTTCACGTTATAACTACGCTCCAACTTGCTCATCAGCTGCTCAAACGGCATTCCGTACACTGAAATAATACCATCCATCCACAGATAATCGTCTTTATCTTCAAGTTCTTGGATTTGAAACCCTCCATCTCGAAGATTGACGATATCGTTGGGCTGCAGAATGACGGATTCTCCGTTTTTTTTATTCGTCACGGCAACCCGGCCGCTAAACAGAGCTGTTGAAAAACGATTCTCCGCTTGGTTGGCGATTACATCGAAATGCGTACCCAATACTTCTACATCACAGGCAAAAGTTTCCACGATGAACGGGCATTCAGAGTTATGGGCGACATTGAATATGGCCTCTCCACTCAACTGGACACGCCGCTCCCCTTTTGGGAAAATCGCAGGATAAACGATGCGGCTCTGCGCATTAAGTTCCACGATGGAGCCATCCCCCAACGTTAGGCGAATATGCTGCCCTGCCGGAACCTCGACAGTCGTTTGCTGTTGTAACCACCGGTTCATGCGTTGACTCAAAAGCACATGGTCGACAGCAATTCCGAGCAGTAAAATGGCGGCAGCAACTCCGGCATAACGCAGCACTTTCGGCCATCCGAAACGTAGGAAAGAGCGTGAATTATTTATACCCGCCTCCGGATTAGGTGCACACATTATGCCCAATACATACAAATTATATGCTTTATCGAGAACTTTCTGATTCTTTTCCGGATCTTCGTTCAGCCAAGCCGAAATCATATCGGTTTCTTCCAAAGTCGTTTGCTCTGCGAAGAAACGGAATAACATTGCATCTGTAACCTTTTTTTCCATTCTGTCATAATATCGCATCTATTATAGTTCCACAACTCAATAAGATTCCCTCCTCTAAAATGCGTTTTTTTGCAAATAATTTTTTTTATTAAATTAACCTGTTGCAGGTCAATTATATGGGTAAATATTTTTTTTGCATTATAATCTTTTTAATTTTTTCTTATCTTTGTTCTTGGAATGAAACCGGATACTATCATACTGACCCAGCAGTCGTTCGACAAGTTATTTCGCCTATACCAGCGAAAACTATATGCTGTGGCATATAGCCTTGTACATGATGCAAATACGGCAGAAGATATTGTCCATGACAGTTTCATGACAATTTGGGAGAACCGGGAAACTGTACAGTTTACGAGCATAGAGGCCTATCTTTTCGGTGTCGTAAAAAAACGCTGTCTGAAATATCGTCGGGATAGATATACGGGGAAAGCCGTGTATGAGAAAATCCTGATGAAGGAGCGCGGAGTGATGGATTTTTATACCCGCACGATCGAAAGTTGCAATCCGAACGAATTATTCCAGCGGGAAATCATCGAGATATGCCGCAAACAACTGGAACAAATGCCGGAATTGACCAAACAGGTATTCATAGCTCATAAACTGGAGGGAAAAAGTTACAAAGAGATTGCTGACATGCTATGCATCAACCTCAAAAAAGTAGATAGGGAATTACAACAGGCGGCAATGAAATTACGCTTGTCTTTGAAGGATTATTTGCTCTTATTGCTATTGATAGTATATTCTGAAATATAATCGGCTGATCTGTTCTTGGGTCAAATTTTTCTCGTTTCTAATTTTAAGAAAAAATCAAAAAAAGAGCTTTAGGAGAGGGAATCTTATTGAGTTGTGGAACTATATATTAGATGGCATTGTTTTGTCGGATCTAATATATAGTATACAAAATGAATCAACTTACTCAAAACTCCCGACAATCGCTTTCTCCTCTCCGTTGGGTTCCGAGTTTGTACTTTGCGATGGGCCTTCCGTTTGTGGTTCTGAACATGGTCTCTGCGGTTCTGTTCAAGGATCTGGGGATCTCGGACGCACAAATCGCGTTCTGGACATCGCTTATCATGTGGCCGTGGACGATCAAATTCCTGTGGAGCCCCTTCTTGGAAATTTTCCGTACCAAAAAATTCTTCGTCGTCACGACGCAGCTCCTAAGCGGCATATTGTTCGGCCTTGCTGCTCTGTCGCTTCACCTACCGTCGTTCTTCGCCGTTACGATCGCCGTCTTTGCCGTCGTTGCGTTCAGCGGCGCCACGCACGACATCGCGGCCGACGGCGTCTACATGTCGGAACTCACGACGCAGGATCAGGCGAAGTATATCGGCTGGCAGGGTGCGTTCTACAACCTTGCGAAACTGGTCGCCACGGGCGGCCTGGTGTGGTTCGCAGGTTTTCTCTACGAAGGCTTCAGCGCCGTGGGTGCAGCAACATTCGACGCCTACGTACGTTCGTGGACGGTGGTGCTTGCCATTCTTTGCGGCCTGCTCGTCCTGCTGGGCGTCTACCATGTCCGGGCGCTTCCCGCCGGGGGCGGCGCTGCCGAACGGCATTCGCTGCGGGATGGCCTTTCGGGCCTGAAAGAGGTCGTCGGGGCCTTCTTCCAGAAAAAGCATATCTGGTACTACCTCGGATTCATCATCCTCTATCGTCTGGGCGAGGGCTTCGTGATGAAGATCGTGCCGTTGTTCCTCAAAGCCGATACGGCTTCGGGCGGTCTGGGCCTCACGAACCAGCAGATCGGCCTTTACTACGGGACATTCGGTGCCGGGGCTTTTCTTTTGGGTTCGCTGCTGGCGGGCTACTATATCGCACACCGGGGCCTGCGACGCACTCTTTTCATATTATGCTGTATCTTTAATATCCCGTTCGCGGTCTATGCGCTGCTGGCATGGCTGCAGCCTCAGTCGATGTGGATCGTGGGCGGGGGCATCGTGCTGGAATACTTCGGCTACGGGTTCGGATTCGTGGGCCTTACGCTGTTTATGATGCAGCAGGTTGCCCCGGGGCGTCACCAGATGGCGCACTACGCCTTCGCTTCGGGTATCATGAACCTTTCGGTGATGCTCACGGGCGCCGTTTCGGGTTACCTGAGCGATGCCTTGGGTTACGGCATGTTCTTCCTCGCAGTTATGTTGGCCACGGTTCCGGCATTTCTGGTGACGTGGTTCGTACCCTTTACCTATGACGACAAACCAAATGACAAATAATTATGAATAACCTGAAAATCGTAGGCCCGGCCATGCCGGATATGCCGTGGGAGGATCGTCCCGCAGGCTCCAAAGAAGTGATGTGGCGCTATTCGGCCAATCCGATCATCCCGCGCGACGCGCTTTCGACGTCGAACAGCATTTTCAACTCGGCGGTCATTCCCTTCAAGAAAGGCAAGTATAACTATGCGGGCGTTTTCCGCTGCGACGACACCAACCGCCGCATGCGCATCCACGCCGCTTTCTCGGTGGACGGCATCAAGTGGGATATCTGCGAGGAGGATTTCAAACTCGTGGGCGCCGATCCCGAAATCGCCGAGTGGGTTTACGGCTACGACCCGCGTGTTGCGAAGATCGACGACAAATATTACGTCACGTGGTGCAACGGCTACCACGGCCCGACGATCGGCATCGCATGGACGGACGATTTTGAGACGTTCCACCAGCTGGAAAACGCCTTCATCCCCTTCAACCGCAACGGCGTGCTGTTCCCCCGCAAGATCAACGGCCGTTTCGCCATGCTGTCGCGTCCGAGCGACAACGGGCATACGGCTTTCGGCGACATCTTCTATTCGGAGAGTCCCGACATGGAGTTCTGGGGCCGCCACCGGCATGTGATGTCTCCGGCGGCTTTCGAGGTGTCGGCATGGCAGTGCATGAAGATCGGTGCGGGTCCCGTGCCCATCGAGACGAGCGAGGGCTGGCTGCTGCTCTACCACGGCGTGCTGCGCTCGTGCAACGGTTATGTCTATGCGTTCGGTTCGGCGCTGCTCGACCTCGACCAGCCGTGGAAGACGATCGCCCGCAGCGGCCCGTACCTGATATCGCCGCGCGAGATTTACGAGCTGACGGGCGACGTTCCGAACGTCACATTCCCCTGCGCGTCGCTCCATGACCCCGAAACGGGCCGGATCGCCGTCTATTACGGATGCGCCGACACCGTCACGGGCCTTGCGTTCGGCTATATCCCTGAAATTATCGACTTCACGAAGAAAAACAACATCCTATGAGAAGCCTTGCGCTGCTTGCGGTTCTGACGCTGTGTCTGGGAGCACGGGCACAAGAGCCTGCGGAGTGTGTGGATCCGTTCATCGGGACTACGAACTTCGGGACCGCGAACCCCGGTGCGGTCACGCCGCACGGGATGATGTCGGTGGTTCCGTTCAACGTCATGGGGTCGGAGGAGAACGTCTACGACAAGGACGCCCGCTGGTGGTCCACGCCCTACGAATACCACAACAAATTCTTCACGGGCTTCGCGCACGGCGCCTTGAGCGGCGTGGGGTGCCCCGAGCTGGGCGCGCTGCTGACGATGGCCACGACGGGCCCTCTGACGGTGGATTACCGGGAGTACGGCACGTCGTACAGGGACGAAAAGGCCTCCCCGGGCTATTACTCGGTCTTTCTGGACAAGTACGGCGTCCTTGCCGAGGTCACGGCCACGGCGCGTACCTCGGTGGAACGCTACACGTTCCCCGGAGGAGAAGGGCATATCCTGTTGAATCTGGGCGAGGGGCTTACGAACGAGAGCGGCGCGATGGTTCGCCGGGTGAGCGCCACGGAGATAGAGGGCACGAAGCTGCTGGGGACGTTCTGCTACAATGCGCAGAAGGTATTCCCGGTCTATTTTGTTTTGCGGGTATCGAAAACTCCTTCGGCTTCGGGCTACTGGAAGAAACAGCGTGCAATGACGGGTGTGGAGGCCGAGTGGACCCCGGACAACGGGAGGTATAAACTCTACATGGAGTACGGGCGCGAGCTTTCGGGCGACGACGTGGGCTACTGGTTCTCCTTCGACGGCCTTGCGGCGGGCGAGCAGGTGGAGGTGCGCATGGGCATCTCGTATGTCTCTACGGAGAACGCGCGTAAAAACCTCGATGCCGAGCAGGCTGCGGACGCGACGTTCGACGCCATCCGGGAACAGGCCCGCAAGGGCTGGAACGAGGCTCTGGGCAGAATCCGGGTCGAGGGCGGGACCGAAGAGCAGCAGAGGGTGTTCTACACGGCGTTGTACCATGCGCTGCTGCACCCGAACCTCGTGAGCGACGTGAACGGCGAATACCCGCTGATGGAACGTTCGGGCGAGACGGGCGTCACGGATGGCGAACGCTATACGGTCTTCTCGCTGTGGGACACCTGCCGGAACCTGCACCAGCTGCTGACGCTGGTCTACCCGGATCGTCAGCGGGAGATGCTGCGCTCGATGACGGGGATGTACGAGGAGTGGGGTTGGCTTCCGAAATGGGAGCTTTACGGCCGCGAGACCTTCACGATGGAGGGGGACCCTGCGATCCCGGTGATCGTCGACAGCTGGATGAAGGGCCTTCGGGATTTCGATGTCGCCAAGGCCTACGAGGCGATGCGCAAGTCGGCCACGACGCCCGGTGCGCAGAACCGCATGCGGCCCGACCTCGACCCCTATATCGAGAAAGGCTATATCCCGCTGGGATTCTATGCCAAGGACCTTGCGGGCGACACCTCCGTCTCGCACGCGCTGGAGTACTACATGGCCGATGCGGCCCTGTCGCTGCTGGCCGACTCGCTCGGACACGGGGACGACGCGCGTCTGTTCCGCGCCCGCTCGCTGGGCTACAAACGCTATTACAGCCCGGAAAGCGGTACTTTGCGTCCGCTCCATCCCGACGGATCGTTTTTAAGCCCCTTCGACCCGAAGGCGGGCGAGAACTTCACGGCGGCCCCGGGCTTTCACGAGGGGAGTGCTTGGAACTATACGTTCTACGTTCCGCACGACGTGGAGGGGCTTGCGAAGCTGATGGGCGGACGACGCAAATTCATCGACAAACTGCAAATGGTCTTCGACGAGGGATTGTACGACCCTGCGAACGAACCCGACATCGCCTATGCGTATCTGTTCAGCCGCTTCCGGGGCGAGGAGTGGCGCACGCAGCGGGAAACCCGGCGGCTGTTGGAGCGATACTTTACCACCGCCCCCGACGGCATCCCGGGCAACGACGACACGGGGACGATGTCGGCGTGGGCTGTTTTCACGATGCTGGGCCTCTACCCCGACTGCCCGGGCGAACCATACTACACGCTGACGTCCCCGACGTTCGACCGTGTGGAGATCGACACGGAGCGGGGAACGCTGGTGATCGAAAAACGCGGCGAAGGGTATATCGACCGGATGACGCTTGGCGATAAACCGTTGAAAAATTATCGTATCCTGCACGATGAATTGCTCAAGGGCGGAAAACTTACTTTTGAACTTCAAACTGGAAAATAGATGAAACTTACGGGATTCTTATTCGCCGCGGCCCTGCTGGGCGCGTGCACGCAGCCTGCCGCGGAGGAGAATTACACGCGCCATGTCGATCCGAAGATCGGCACGGGGGGCCACGGACACGTCTTCGTGGGTGCCAACGTCCCCTTCGGCCTGGTGCAGGTGGGTCCGACGAGCATTCCGCAGACGTGGGACTGGTGCTCGGGCTACCACGCGAGCGATTCGACCGTTATCGGCTTCTCGCACACGCATTTGAGCGGCACGGGCATCGGCGACCTGTTCGACATTACCGTCATGCCCGTCGTGGGTGAAGTGACCTATGCCCGCGGCGAGGAGAATGACCCGGCCTCGGGCCTGTGGTCTTACGCCGACCGTACGCGGGAGATCACGAAACCCGGTTATTACTCGGTTCCGCTTGTGCGCTACGGCATTACGGCCGAGCTGACGGCCACGGAGCGCGTGGGTCTGCACCGCTACACGTTCCCGGCGTCGGACGCCGCAGCCGTGGTCTTCGATCTGGAGAACGGCGGCTGCTGGGACAAGGCCACCGATACGGGCTTCCGCTTCTCGGACGACAGCACGCGCATCGCCGGATGGCGCTGCTCGACGGGGTGGGCCAAAAATCAGGAGGTCTACTTCGTGGCCGAGTTTTCAAAACCCGCGAAGGGGATTTCCTACCTGCAGCCGGGCGAGATAGACGATTCCAAAATGCCCCGGATCGCGGCCCGTTATGCACGTGTGGACTTCGACACGGCGGAGGGCGAACAGGTGCTCGTGAAAGTGGCCCTTTCGCCCGTAAGTATCAAAGGCGCGAAGGCAAACCTTGCGGCGGAACTCCCCGGATGGGATTTCGACGCTACGGCGGCCGCTGCCGACAAGGCGTGGAACGATGAACTGTCGAAGGTGAAGATCGAGACGGAGGATGAAACGTCGAAGCGCATCTTCTATACGGCGCTGTATCATACGATGGTGGCTCCGTCGCTCTTCTGCGATGTGAACGGCGATTACCGCGGAGCCGACGGCAAGGTGCATGAGAATCCGGGGCGCGATACCTATACGACCTTTTCGCTGTGGGACACTTACCGGGCCGCGATGCCGCTGATGACCGTCCTGCACCCGGAGCGGATGCCCGACATCATCCAGACGATGCTGCACATCGCCGACGAGCAGGGACGGCTCCCGGTATGGCACCTGTGGGGTAATGAGACCGACTGCATGGTGGGCAACCCGGGCATCGTAGCGGTGGCGGACGCCATCGTGAAGGGCATCGGGGGCTTCGACCGCGAAAAGGCCTTCGAGACGATCCGTAAGACGGCCATGAACCCCGACCGGGGCAACGGCCTGCGCATGGAGTACGGCTACATCCCGTGCGAGATGTTCAACGAGGCCGTAGCCTATGACATGGAGTACGCTTTGGCTGACGGCGCGGCGGCGCGTGCCGCCGAAGCGCTGGGCAAGGCGGAGGATGCGAAGTATTTCGAGGAACGCAGCCATAGCTACCGCAACTATTTCGACCCGCAGACGGGATTTATGCGGGGCCGGGATTCGAAAAAAGGCTGGAGGACGCCCTTCAATGCGTTCGCCTCGACGCACCGCGCCGACGATTACTGCGAGGGCAACGCCTGGCAGTATACGTGGCTGGCTCCGCATGATGTCGCAGGTCTTGTCGGATGCTTCGGCAGCCGGGCGCGGATGCTCGAAAAACTGGACTCGCTGTTCACGGTAAGTTCGGTCATCGAAGGCGGCGAGACCTCGCCCGACATTTCGGGCCTGATTGGCCAGTACGCCCACGGCAACGAACCGAGCCACCATATTTTGTACCTTTATACGATGCTGGGTCAGCCGTGGGAAACGGCCGACAAGGTTCGCGAGGTGCTCACGACGCTCTACCACGCCGCTCCGGACGGCCTTTCGGGCAACGAGGACGTGGGTCAGATGTCGGCCTGGTACGTCCTCTCGTCGCTGGGCATGTACGAGGCCGAGCCTGCGGGCGGAAGATACTGGTTCGGATCGCCCCTGTTCGACAGGGTCGAAATCACCGTCCCGGGCGGGACCTTCACGATTGTCGCCGAGAACAACTCCGCTGCGAACAAATATATCCAGCGGGTGTGGCTCAATGGCCAACCCTACACAAAGCCTTGGATCGGTCATGCCGACGTGATGAAGGGCGGGGAACTGCGCTTCGAGATGGGGGCCGAAGAGAAGGTGTGGTACTGTCCGGACGAGCCGGAGGCGTACGCCGACCAGCGGCCCGCGGAGGAGCAGCGGCTTTTTAAGTCGGAAGCGGTAGAGGGGGAGATCGCCCGCGTGTGCGGTCTTCTGACCAACGAACGCCTGCGGTGGATGTTCGCCAACTGCTTCCCCAACACGCTCGACACCACGGTGCACTACGGCGAGGACGAGGCGGGCAATCCCGATACCTACGTCTACACGGGCGACATTCCGGCCATGTGGCTCCGCGACTCGGGGGCGCAGGTGTGGCCCTACGTGCAGTTGTGTAAGGAGGACCCGGCGTTGCAGAAGATGATCGCGGGGGTGATCCGGCGGCAATTCAAACTCATCAATATCGATCCTTACGCTAATGCCTTCAACGTCGGCCCTACGGGTGACGGCGAGGATGTCGGCTATCCGGGCAACGATCAAAGTCCCTGGGTTTTCGAGCGCAAATGGGAGATCGATTCCCATTGCTATCCTCTGCGCCTTGCGCACCATTACTGGAAAACCACGGGCGACACGTCGGTCTTCGACGGGGAGTGGATCTCTGCGATGCGCAATATTGTAAAGACTTTGAAAGAACAGCAGATGAAGGAGGGGCCGGGCGATTACATCTTCCTGCGCACGACCGACCGCCAGCTGGATACCCGCTGCCATGTGGGGCGCGGCAACCCCGTGAAACCCGTGGGGCTGATCGTCTCGGCGTTCCGTCCTTCGGACGACGCCACGACCTTCGGGTTCCTCATCCCGTCGAATTTCATGACCGTCACGTCGCTGCGCAAGGCCGCCGAGATCCTGACGGCGGTGAACGGCGAGCGGGAGCTGGCCGCGGAGTGCACGGCGCTGGCCGGAGAGGTGGAAGAGGCATTGCAGAAATACGCGGTGGTCGAGCATCCGGAGTTCGGGAAGATCTACGCCTTCGAGGTGGACGGATTCGGAGGCTGCTTTCTGATGGACGACGCCAATGTGCCGTCGCTGCTGGCAATGCCCTACCTGGGCGACGTGGAGCGCACGGATCCCATCTATGAGAACACCCGGCGGTTCGTCTGGAGCGAAGAGAACCCCTACTTTTGGAGAGGCTCCGCCGGCGAGGGCATCGGCGGCCCCCATATCGGGGTGGAGATGATCTGGCCCATGAGCATCATGATGCGGGCCTTCACGTCGGAGGACGACGCCGAGATCCGCGATTGCATCGTCGCCCTGATGACCACCGATGCCGGGACGGGCTTCATGCATGAATCCTTCTCGCGCCACGATGCTGCGAATTTCACCCGCCCGTGGTTCGCCTGGCAGAACACGCTCTTCGGGGAACTCATATTAAAACTCGTAAACGAAAACAAGGTCGACTTACTTAATTCCATTGACTGACCGGAAAAAACCAAATAACAATGATAAAACCTGTTTCTTTGCTGTTACTTGCCGCCGTTCTGTGCGGCAGCTGCGGAAGCCGCACGGGGCGCACCGCGGCAACCTCCTGCGACGAACCTTCGGCGCGGCCTTCGGAATACGTCTCGACGCTCGTAGGCACGCACTCCGACTTCACGCTCTCGACGGGCAACACCTACCCGGCCGTCGCCCTGCCGTGGGGCATGAACTTCTGGACGCCCCAGACGGGCGAAATGGGCAGCGGATGGGCCTATACCTACGGCGCCCACACCATCCGGGGCCTGAAGCAGACCCACCAGCCCTCGCCGTGGATCAACGACTACGGGCAGTTCTCCATCATGCCCATACGCGGACGCGACAAGGTCGATGAGGAGAGCCGCCAGAGCTGGTTTTCGCACCAGTCGGAGGAGGCACGCCCCTACTATTATTCGGTATACCTCGCCGACCACGACATCAAGGCCGAGATCGCCCCGACCGAGCGGGCTGCGATCATGCGTTTCACGTTCCCCGAATCGGACGAGTCGGGCGTGGTGATCGACGCTTTCGACCGCGGATCGTACATCAGGGTCATGCACGACAAACGGACTGTCGTGGGATACACCACGCGCAACAGCGGAGGTGTGCCCGACAACTTCAAGAACTGGTTTATCGTGCGCTTCGACCGGAAGATCCGGGATTTCCAGATCTATGACGGCACGAAGCCCGTCGAAGGCGAACAGTTAGTCGGCGAACACGCCCTCGTGCGGGTAGGTTTCGAAACCCGGCGCGGCGAGCAGGTAACGGTACGCGCAGCCTCATCGTTCATATCGCAGATGCAGGCCGTGCAGAACCTCGAAGAGCTGGGAAAGGACGATTTCGAAACCGTGAAGGCCAAGGCGCAAGCACA